>CAZSZT010000150.1:4579-5138 GCA_964611175.1 uncultured Bacteriovoracaceae bacterium | reverse complement strand
TGACCCCACTCAGTTTGATCGGCACTGACACGGCGCCATTATAGGGGTCAGGGCACTTAAGTGCCAGGTAAAAAATATAAATCAAATAAAATCAAAGGCTTAGATTTTCATGACGCACCGTCAGGCTCGTAATTACTCTGACCCCTTTTGCCTTATAATGAAAATTGGGCGGGTGTATGTCTTTTTACGATAACTTTTTAACGGTCTTTTACCTTTTGGGTGGAATGCTTTGTGTGGGCTTCTTTTGTTATACCGTTGTTAAACTTATCCTGCCTGATACGGAACTCTTGATGGCTCAGCAAAGGCTGGGGGTCGAATCCGCCGCTCGTCAATATCGGCATTGGATCTTACCCGTCCTCTCCCCCTTTTATAGGGTGATTGTTCCGCGAATTCAGCAGATTAAAATGCCTGTTTATCGTCAGGAGAGAAAAACCTCCTTTATTGCGGCGGGAATCGATGATCAATTTGATGCAGATGAATTTGTTGCTCTTAAAATTACGTCGGCGATTTTATCCGTCGTCTTTCTGTTTCTTTTTTTATTGCAAATAGGAAAGGAGGC
>CAZSZT010000150.1:0-4569 GCA_964611175.1 uncultured Bacteriovoracaceae bacterium | reverse complement strand
CGGTTGTATTACTGACTGCTCTTATTGGATTCTTTATTCCGGACTTTGCCGTTTACGATATCAAAAAGCGCCGTCAAAAGGCGATTCTTCGAGAACTTCCAACGATGATGGACTTGATGACTTTGTCCGTCGAGGCGGGTCTCGATTTTATCGCAGCTATTTCTCGCGTTGTTTCATTTGCAAAGCCGGGGCCTCTCAAAGATGAATTTAATCAGATGCTCAAAGAACTTCAGATAGGAACGATTCGATCGGATGCTCTTCGAAATTTAGCGGATCGAGTTCAAATTTCAGAACTTTCCTCCTTTGCCACGATTTTGATTCAAGCCGATCAGATGGGTTCAAGTATTGGCCCGGTACTCCGCGCCCAATCCGACCTCCTTCGATCCAATCGTTTTCAAAAAGCCGAACGAGAGGGAGCCAAGGCCACCCAGAAGCTTTTAATTCCTCTCGTATTTTGTATTTTGCCCGCCGTCTTCATCGTGATCATGGGACCAGTCATCTGTGATATTTACTATAATCAAACGTGGTTTAGCTCTCTTTTTGGTGGAGGAAAATGATACGTCACGCCTCTACGGGAAAAGTTCTCGCGCGCCGGCTCGAAATGATGAGATCTTCTTCGGATCGGGCCAGGGGCTTGCTGAAATTTTCATCGGCACCGGATGATTATGCCGCTGTATTTTTTCTTCCTCTCTGGGGATTTTTTCCGATGATTCACACGCTCGGGATGGCTTTTTCTATCGATATGATTTTTCTGGATAAAAATCGCCGTATTTTGTTTTTTGAAAAGGATATTCCTCCCGGTCGTTTCGTTCTCCCGTGGAAATATTTTTTTGGTGGCTGTCGATATCTGGTGGAATTTTCAAAATGTGATCTTCCAAATTTTCAATTGGGAGATGAGTTGTGTTGGGAGGCGGCATGAGGCTTCGGTGTTTATCAGGGCCTCTGACCGGTGAGATCATGGAACTCGAACCCGGACAATCCTATATTCTAGGTCGGGAGCCAAAACCCTTCGGGGTGGAAAAATCGATTCTTTTGGCTTCGAAAACCGTTTCGAGAAATCATTGCATTTTAGAATGGAAGGAAGGCCGTCTTCAGATTCGGGATCTTCAATCATCCAACGGAATTCGAGTCAACCGAAAAAAAGTTCCACAAACAGAACTTCAGGAGCGAGACCTGATTCAGGTGGGTGAGTTTTCTTTCGTGGTAGAAGAGGGGGAGCGATCGACAACCGGGATTCAAGCCGATGAAGCAGCAGCGGCAACACCCCCTGGCGTCAAATGGAATTTAAAAATCCCGGTGCCCCTTCAGAGGGCTTTTGAAAAATTTGAGAAACTTGATTTTAAAATCCGAAGCCTTGTTCTGATTTTATTCTCTGGGATTTTAATTCAGATGATTATTACCGTTCCCTTTCTTTCCGATGCGCGACGATCCTTGCTTAAAGAGTCCTTCGAAGTTGGCCGAGGAGTTGTTCAAAGTTTAGGTGAAAGAAATAAGCGAGAACTTGGAAGCGGTTCTCACTTTCTTCTAGATTGCACCTCAGCGTTAAAACCAACATCTGGAATTTTGGAAATGTATCTTTTAGACGCTCGTGGACGAAGTGTTTGTCCGATTGGACTTGATCTTCCTCGGGATGAATTAACAGAGACGGCAGTCTTTCGTGGAGAGCCGGCAGATGATTGTTCGGAGAGGGTTATTTATGGAGGTTACGAAACTTGCGATTTTGTTTATCCCATTCGGGAATGGAAGGACGATCAGGCTCAGTATGTGACCGTGGGGGTGTCAAGACTTCGATACGAACCCGTCAGCGCTCAAGACAGTCTGCAAAAATTGCGGACCACAGCCTTGAAGTCTTTCATTTTTAGTGTGCTCGTATTGTTGGGGCTTTGGTGGCTTTTACAGCTTTGGATCCAAAGAGCGATGGGAACTGCGTCGGAAGCGGTGCATTTAGCCGTTTCGGGGGCCGCACAAAATGTTGATACTATTGAATCTTTTGCGGCCTTTGAGCCCCTGATCGATGAGGTAAACCGACTTATTTCTAAATCAATTCAATCACTTAGCGAAAACTCTTCGGATCAGTCGTCGGAGGCAAGCTTTTTGCAACTCTTACTCCAACAGGTGCTCCTATTGGAGGAAAGAGCTGTCATGGTCGTCGATAAAGATAATCAGTTGATTGCGGCTTCTACGACTTTACCGGCGATGATACCGATCGATGTGGATCAGATGAATGCCCATATTACGCAGGTCGTTCACGATACGCATCTTCAGGGAGAACTCATGGGTCTACTGAATGACCTGAGTTCCAGTAACGAAGTCATCGATCGACCTCTTTCCATGGCGGATCGAGTTGTTCACGTTCGGGGCATGCCCCTCTTTATGCGTGACGATTATATCGCCTCCGTTTTGATCTTTTAGCCGGAGATCATGGGCGCACCTTAAACAAAACTGTTGAGGTGTGTTGTGACTGCAGGACTTTCAAATCTTAATTACGATCCAGACCAAAGTTTTGCCAAACGCCTTTCCTCTTTAGATGTGGACACGCGCAAAACTCAATTTGAATCCAAAGTTGCGAGCGAACTCTGGCTTAATATTGATGGAAAAGATTTTCGACTCGTTGGAAAAAACATTCGAATTGGTCGAGCTCTCGATAATGATATTGTTCTTGAGCATAAAAGCTGCTCTCGACATCATGCGCTGATCAATATTCATGGCGATAGAGTTCTTGTCGAAGATTTAAATAGCCGAAACGGAATCCGAGTTAATCGGGTAAAGGCTCGTTCGGCAGAACTTCGAGATGAAGCGGAGGTTCGCATCGGCGATTTGGTGGGCGTTTTCTATCGCCGATCCAAGAATCAGATGATTTTTAATTCGCCGACGATCCAAATGATGACAAAGCCCTTTCAGGAAATTTTTCAAAAATCGGGAATCACGGAGCAGATGGGACAGTTCAAATCCCAATTTGACCTGCTTGACCGACGTAAAAAACTTATGAGTATTTCCGTGTTGACGATAGCCGTATTGGCTTCGATATTTCTTTTTCGAAATCCTGAGGCTCAATTGGTTATTTCAAAATCCCCACCAATCGTTGCAGATGGAGTTCCCATTGTTCAAAAGCCGATTAGCCGACAGGCCTTCGAAAAATGTTTAGAACTCGAGGATTTAGGAAATTATCGTCAGGCTGGAGGGTGTTTCAGGGCTCTTCCACGAACCGAAGAAGTCCAGACGTCTTTGGAGCGAGTACAAACTCGACAGCTTGAACTTTCAGAGAAACGATATATCGAAGGAACAAGAGCCTTCGAAAATTATTACTACGATATCGCTGTTTTAAAGTGGCAAGAAGTATTGCTGATTTCCGATGATGCATCGGAATATCGAACCAAAGCGATGGCGGGAATTCGAATGGCAGAGGAGAGAAGACGACTGCGATGACGTACCGTCGATCCTATTCAGAGCCTATCGGGGCGAATGAGGACTATCAGGAGGAGATCGATACTCGGGTGTCGGATCCCGAAGCCATTCTGTCGGAAACTTTAGATTCTCAAATTTCTGCTTCAACAACAGAATGGGAGACAACGGAACCCACAGGCGTTTATCAGGCGGATGAGATTCCCCATTCTGTGGGGGAAGAAAATTCAAATTTGGACGTTCAGAATTATGAATCGTCACTCGTTCTTTTAACTCAAAGTGTGCGTCTGGAGGGGACGGTTGGAACGAGGCCAACCGTCCCTTTTGTGTACGAGGGAAATGCTCAGGAAACTCCGGAAGATCTTGGAACCGGAGAATCAAAGACCGCTCATTTTGTTTACGATACAGACCAAAAGGAAGAGGCGGGTTTTGGAAGAATTGTGCTGTTGGAGGGGAGGGCCAATCAACAGGCCTTTCACCTGACCCATTTTCCGTTGCGAATCGGGCGGGATGCTTTAAACGATGTGGTTTTGGATGATGTGAATGTTTCTCGCTTTCACGCGGAATTTGACGAACGAAATGGCGAACTCTTAATTTTAGATAGGGGAAGCACCAATGGCATTAAAGTAAACGGGCTTCTCGTGACGGAAAAAAAGCTTGAGTGCTACGACGTGATTCAAATGGGGGATATTCTGATTGAATATCTTACGCCTGGTGTTATTTCAAAAGGTTCTCCCCAAAAAGCCGTGATGGAGAGTACGAGTCCCGGATCTCGATTTTTGAGTAGTCGGGGAAGGCGGGTGGTGGCGCTCAGTCTTGGGTTTATTTTGCTTTCAAGCCTTTATTTGCTTTCACGAAATCCAAAAATTCAGACACAGGTGAAAGAGCAATCGACTCAAGTTCTTTTGTCTCAAGCTGAAAAAGAGCTTGGGGAATGGAAAGCTCAGCTTGAATCTCAAACCTCTCAAAACATTGCTGAGGTGGACGGCCTGGATTTAAAGAAAGCTTTTTTAGCCAAACTTGAGGCGAGTCCTTTCTATGGCTTTATTCCTCAGAATATTCGAGCAAAGATTCAAGATGCGGATCCGAGAGTCATCCGATTTATTTTAGAAAATCCAGAGGTTTTAAAAGTTTTGTTGTCTGGGGGAAATTCTGAAAGCGCAGTGG
>CAZSZT010000149.1:0-5140 GCA_964611175.1 uncultured Bacteriovoracaceae bacterium | reverse complement strand
TGGAAGAAGGTTAGAAATTGTTGAAAACTTCCGATTCGTCGTTGCCTCGTCGGATCCTAAAGAAGTTTTTGACCAGCTTTCGGAACTTTCCATATCCCAAAAGACCGAGCTTCTTTCGCCTCAAAACATTCTTGTTGAAACACGATCGAAGATTTCTCTTCAATTCGAAATCGTCGAACCAAAAAATTTTGTTGTTTCGTGTATTGAGAAAACATCTTCGCCTGAACATTGGAAATCCCTTCAAGAACAAGCCGAGAAGAAAAAATTGGATTTATATAAAATGAAAGCCAAAACCGAAGAAGATTTCTATAAACAACTCGATTTGGACTTCCATAGCTCGGAATGCCGAGAATTTTCAGCCTTCACGAAGGTTCGTCATCTTTGCGAGCTTCCGGATCTAACGGGCGTCTTTCATCTTCACACGACCTCCTCGGACGGAATGAATTCTCTTTTGGAAATGGCGGATGCCGCAAAGAAAAAGGGGTGGGCTTATATGGGGCTTTCAGATCATTCGAAGACAGCCTATTATGCTCACGGTCTCAACGAAGAAAGTCTGCAGCGGCAATGGAAGGAAGTCGATGCTTATAACAGACAGTACAAGAACTTCAAAATTCTTAAGGGAATCGAGAGCGATATTTTAAAAGATGGGAGCCTTGATTATTCCGAAAAATTCCTTAAAAATTTCGAATTCGTGATCGCCTCCGTTCATTCCCGCTACGGAATGAAGGAGATGACGGAAAGAATTTTAAAAGCGATTGAGAACCCCTATACGACGATGATTGGACATTTAACAGGGCGCCTTCTTTTGGCGCGCGAAGGTTACGAACTGAATTTTCAAGAAGTTATTCAAGCGGCCATCCAGCATAAAAAAATTATTGAACTGAATTCTCATCCTCATCGTTTGGATATGGATTGGCGTTTAATTTCTTCGGCTTGTAAGAAAGGCCTACTCATCTCGATCAACCCAGATGCTCATTCCATTGAAGGATTTAATGATGTACAGTATGGCGTTTGGATGGCAAGGAAGGCGGAAGTTCCAAAGGAACAGATTTTGAATACGTGGCCTCTTTCTCGAATCCTTGAATTTCTGAAGCGATGAGATCGTCCGAAAACATCCGCATCGTGCGCATTCTTAAAATTCTGGAAGAAACGTATCCGGATGCGAAATGTTCACTTGATTACAAAAGCCCCTTTCAACTTTTGGTGGCGACCATCCTTTCTGCTCAGTGTACCGATAAGCGTGTGAATTGGGTCACCCCTGCTTTGTTTAAAAAATACCCAAACGCCCATGCGCTGGCGCACGCAAAACCTCACGACGTCGAAGAGTTGATTCGTTCCACGGGCTTTTATAAACAAAAGGCCAAATCTCTTCTTGGGAGCGCTCAGGCCATTGCCCATGAACACTCCGGAAAAGTTCCACAAGCCATGGAGGAACTTTCCAAAATGCCCGGCGTCGGACGCAAAACGGCGAATGTTGTTCTCGGAAATGCGTTTGGGAAGCCTGATGGAATGGTCGTGGATACTCATGTAAAAAGGATCAGCTATCGGCTCGGCCTTACCAAACACCGTGAACCTTCAAAGGTAGAAAAGGATCTTAACGCTTTGATTCCAAAAGAATATTGGATTCAATTTCCGCATTGGCTCATTCACCACGGGCGTGCGATTTGTAAGGCGCCTCGCCCCCTATGCTCTATTTGTTGCCTTAACGCTGTTTGTCCCAAAAAAGGCGTAAAAAACAAAACCAACTAGAGCTAGAAGTTTAAGCTTTTTAGGACTAAGAATAGATTTAATGAAAGTGACTTTAGCTGATTCCCTCGGGACTTGTTTTGGTGTCGACGATGCCATCCAAGAAGCCATGGATCCCCAATTTCGCGGAAATCTTACGATCATTGGACAACTTGTTCACAATCCACAGACGGTTCAGGAACTTCGGGATAACGGTGTTGAAATTGTTAACTCCGTCGAAGATAAGATTAAAACTCCCAATGTGATGATCACCGCTCACGGCGCGGCAAAGTCCGTGGTCAATCGAGCCAAAGAAAAAGGTTTTAACGTTTACGACGCGTCTTGTCCTTTGGTGATGAAGGTTCATAAATCTGTCACTCGCTTGGTGGAGGAAGGTTATTTCCCCGTCGTCATCGGACAGGAAAGTCATGTCGAAGTTCGCGGAATTGTGACGGATCTCAGAGAATACGCTGTTATTTATGATGAAAATGATTTTCATAAGATCCTCGATAAACCCAAACTTGGAATTGTTTCGCAGACGACCAATCAAATAAAGACCGTCTTACCGTTAGTCGAAAAAATTAAAACCCTTAAAAATCCGGACGGTTCGGATAAAGACGTAAAATTCGTGGATACAATATGCAAGCCAACAAAAGATCGCCAAATCGCCGTCGAAAAATTATCGAACGAAGTTAACCTCATGATCGTGGTCGGTGGATATAACTCCAGCAATACAAAAAAATTAAAGAAGGTTTGCGACGACAAAAACTTACCCGCTTATCATATTGAAAAAGCCCATGAATTAAAGAAGGAATGGTTTCAGGGAATCGACCATGTCGGCATCACAGCAGGAACATCCACGCCTTCATTCGTTATCGATGAGGTCTATCAAGCGGTTCTTAAAATTGGGAATGAACTGTCACTGAATCAAGCCAGCGCTTGATTGTTTTATACTTTTTGAAATATAAAAGCATATAAATTAAATTTATGGAACGTTCCCATGAAAACCCCGAATCAATGCCCAAAAAATATGCTTATGCCATTCTGGCTTTATGCCTTCTCGCCGTCATTTTAAATTTGGCAATTTTAATCACGGATGAAGCTGAACCCCTATTGTCTCAAACAACTTCCTTTTGATAACATTTTTAGTCGGAACTATCGGATGTGTCCAACTGATAAGGGGGAAGATGAGTTCAAAATATTTTCTATTAACCTATGCCATTTTGGGAAGCATCAATATGGTTGTCACTTACCTCGAAAAATTTGGAAAGCAGGGCATGACCGGCAAATTGCTAATTGCCACTCTAATTTTTGTTGTTATCGGTTATTTTGTATTCTGGCATCTCTATCTGAAAGCAAAAGCAATCCTTCGGAGTTAGGATCGTCGCTTATTT
Organism: uncultured Bacteriovoracaceae bacterium; assembly: GCA_964611175.1. Lineage (GTDB taxonomy): Bacteria > Bdellovibrionota > UBA2394 > UBA2394 > UBA2394 > CAZSZT01. The sequence goes on along the minus strand of CAZSZT010000149.1, from coordinate 2,021 downwards.
CGACGGCATATTCGAAGCTATTACAAAAACCTTAAAAGCATTGAGGGTAAATGTTCTCGCTGGTTCTTAGAAATGAACTTCAGGAACGACACGAACGCGCAATAAAGTGTAATCATGATTCCCCTTCTTATTCGAATAATTCAATCGCGGTTTCGACAACTACCGTGTTTTTAGCAATTAATTCAGTTGCGATCAATAGAGGCGAAGAAGCTTTTCAAAATGTCTTAGAACGTCAGCGAGAAATTTACAAACTATTTGAATCCTCTCAGATTGGACCCATTTTGTTTACGGTTTATATTAATCAATATTATACAATATGACTGTTATTATATTTATATTAAGTTATTAATATTACTAATTTATTTCAATCATTGCATTATTATAGGTACTATATATAATAGTACATTGGAATGGGCAAGCCAACGCTAAAACCTAGTGAAATCATACCGCTTTTCGACGAGTTTCTTTCCAGAAAAAGAGCGGGTATTTGATGCCATTCTTATCGGGGCCGCCGCGCTTCAAATTATGGGCGTGGTCAAACGAGAAACGATGGATTTCGATATTCTTGATCCTAAAATTCCAAAAAAAATTAAAACTCGGTTATGAGCTTTAGGCGGGAGCTTCTTCCCGATCAATTTAAAACAGGATCAGAACTCGATAATGATCTACATGCCATCGGAATTAACATTTCGTGTGAAAGAATAACCGTTGATCCCAATATTGAAGACACGTTGATTGCAGCCACCCTAGAAGGTCTTAATAAAAACGACGGAAGAATTATGGGACTTGTTGTGGATTGGATCTTTCTTTACTCCCTTAGGATTAATGTCGATCGCCTTTCTAAAGTCCTTATGGCTCTCACTCATCCGCAAAAGGATGCAGTGATTGTATTTTTCTCCGCTATAGCTCAATCTCTATCCAAAGATTCACGCTTCAAAAAAATAACCTCGTTCTACAATGGTCGTCGGCGTAATTATCTCTCTCTTTTTCCGAAGGGACCAGATAAGTATGACCCAACAGATTTCCTCATTCAAAAAAATGGGGAAGATGGCCGCTTTAAGGAAACATGCTTAAGAGTTCCAAAGAAAGTATTACGTCATCGGCCAACAGACATTTTTCTACCCGATGTGATTGCCAAAAGACATATGGGCTTTCGTTATCGGATCATGATGGGGGCAAGTTACCGTGCCGATCTGTGGGCCTTACTTCGCAGAGATGCCACTCGTTCCGCTTATGAGATTGCCAAAAGGGCATATTGTTCTTATGAAACTGCAAGGCAAGCCAAACGAGATTATATAATTCTCAAAAGAAATTATTCAGATCGAAAAGTTGCGTAATTCTGATTGATTTAAGGTTCTTTTCTCGTCTCGGCGTCAGCGCTTAATGCAGGGCTTTCTTCACATCTTCATCGGTAACTTGATGAAAATTTTTGAAATGTTTCCCCACGGCGGTAAAAACTTCCGGGCGAGATAAGCAAACCATCTTATCCACCATTTTTTCTAAAACCTCAGCCGTATCAGGGGCGGAGACCGGAATTCCCAGTATAAGTTCGCGCGGTTTTTCATTCTTTAACCCTTGAAGAGCGGCAATTACCGAAGCTCCGGTAGCCACTCCATCATCGATCACTAAAACTTTCTTTCCCTGCACGCTTCGTCTTGCTTGCCCTCCACGATAGGCCTTTTGCTGGCGCTCAATTTCCTGCTTTTGAATCTTTTTTTCCTTTTCAATGTGGGTGGGCTCTACTTTCAAAACTTTAATCATATCCTGATTAAGAAACTCATGAATGGGATCACCTTCCACAATGGCCCCAATCGCTAATTCCGAATTAAACGGAGCTCCGAGTTTTCGAACAAGAATCAAATCCATCGGGACATTAAGTCCCTTCGCCACAACAACGGCCACTTCAACCCCACCCCGAGGAAGAGCTAAAACAAGATCCGGCGAAAGGTTCTGTTTCTGAATCTCCGCCAAGAGTTTTTCGCCGGCATCTCTTCTATCTTCGAAAATCATTGTCTTCCTAA
>CAZSZT010000148.1:0-5147 GCA_964611175.1 uncultured Bacteriovoracaceae bacterium | reverse complement strand
TTGAACCTTTCTCGGCCACTCAAGCGCTTGTGGAGGGTTTTTTAAGACTCGAGGCGGCGGTTCAAGGAACGGATATGTCTCAGAAGGAACAAGCCAAGACAAAGGATAATGAAATTCGTCAAATCGTATCGAGCGTTTTGGATTTGGACGTCCTGGGTCAAAGAGCTTTACTGACCTATTGGGACGAGCTTGGAAAATCTTCTCAATCAAAAAATAAACGAGATGAGTATCTGCGTTTGTTTAAGAGGCTTGTCGAAGAAAATTATCTGGAAAAAGCTCGAGTCTATGTTGGCGGGAAATATCAGATTCCTATTACCGGAGAAAAAGAAGAGGGCGATCGAACCATTGTCACGGGTAGAATCAAAAAAAAGGATGTCGATTTGATTGTCGAATTTCATTTTCAAAAAGCATCTGCCCATTGGAAGATGGTGGATATCCATCTCGATGACACCTCGTTGGAGGCGACGTATCGATCGAGCTTTAATCGAGTCATTCGAAAGAAGGGCGGGCTGGAGGCCGGATTTCCCGAACTATTGAAAGTTATGGATCGACGATTGGCTGAACTGAAAAAAGGACGGGCCACAACGTTTTGAGAATTATTTTATTTTACAGACTCGCTCTTTGTTTTTTCGTCTATTTTGTGGGCCCGTCTGTTATTGCTGAAACTCCCTCTTTTCTAAAAACGTTTCCTCGAGAATCGTACCATCAATTGAAAAGTGGAAATCAAGTCATTGGAAAAACACGGGCGAGTTGGAAAGAAGAGGGCACGAGGTTTCGTTTTTTTGAAGATTCCATCATGAAGCTCACGCTTTTTAAGAAACCTCAACGGATCTCGATGGAGATGAACGTTTTGGTGGATGACAAGATGTCCATTCAGGAATTCGCCTTCAAAATGAATTCCGCTGAAGCTCATATTGATATTACAGGCCAGAGGTCGGGGACACTTTTAAAGCTTCATGTCAGCCAAGCAGGGAAAACGCAAATCAAGGAAGTGTCGATTCAGGAGCCCATGCTGATGAATCCGCTTATTCGGCCTTATCTTTTAATGAAAGGCCTTCCGAAAATGACGACCACTTATGAGGCGATTTTATTGGAGCCTTCGGCGTTGGCGACGGTCCCGCTGACTCTCCAAGTCACAAAAAAAACGGCGGATTTATGGAAGATCACAGTCAGTTATCTTTCACAGACGTTAACGAGCGAAATCGAATTAAACGGGCATCTTCTTCGGGAAACATCCAATCTTGCCGGTCTTCCCATGGAAGCAAGTCCCGTGAGCAAGGAGGTTTATCATAACATTCCGTTGGAACCGACCAAATCGGATTTGGTCGAACTGGCAAAGGTTCCATTTCCTAAAATTCCAGATTCAAAATATATCAAGGATTTTGCCGTAAAAATTTCTGGTATTGACCTTCGAATCTTTGAACTTAATCGTCATCGACAAAAACTCGATCGAGATATTTTGGCGGTTCAAACGGAAGCTGTGCCGAGGACCGGTGAGCCTTTTCCATCCATCGTCGGTCAAAAGCCCCTGGAAAAATATTTGGAGGGCGATACGTCAATTCCCGTTTATGATTCCGTGATTCAAAAGAAGGCAAGAGAAATCGTTGGATCGGAGCCCGATCTTTGGAAACGGGCGAAATTAGTTCATGAATTTGTTTTTAAGACTTTAGAAAAAATTCCGACGATTTCCGTTCCCAATGCACTGGAGGTTTTAGAAACGAAACGTGGAGATTGCAATGAGCACGCCGTTCTTTATACGGCGCTGGCTCGCGCGGCGGGAGTTCCGACTCGTACGGTCGTGGGACTTGTTTATAGCGATCATTTTTATGGAGATCCCGGATTTTATTATCATGCCTGGGTCGAGGTTTTTACGGGCAAATCCTGGGTTGCCTTGGATCCGACGTGGAATCAAATCCCGGCGGATGCCACCCATTTAGCGTTTGTGGAGGGGGGGTTAGATAAGCAAGTTCAGGTGACTTCCCTGATGGGCAGGATAAAACTAAGTCCGACTTCCACCGCAAAGACGGGATCAAGAACTCGTTGATATCTCGAAACGGATTCAAGTAAAAACCTTAAGTGGCAAAATCAAAGACCAAACCTTTTGTCTGTCAAGATTGCGGGGCTGAGTACGCTAAATGGGTGGGTAAGTGCTTGGAGTGCGGTCAATGGAATTCCGTTTCCGAAGTTTTGTTGTTGGCGGGTCCTTTGAGTGCCGGTGCCGAGCCCATACGTCTTTTAGATGTGGAAGCTAGCGGCCCGGCGACATTTCATTCAACCCATATTTCATTTTTAGATCGAGTCGTGGGCGGAAAGGGGTGCCCTCTAGGAACGGTTCTTTTTTTAGCCGGCGAACCGGGAATTGGTAAAAGTACGTTGCTTTTTCAAATGATGTCTTTACAGAACGAACGGGGTCTTTATGTCTCTGCGGAGGAGTCCGTTTCTCAAATTGCGCATCGGTTTAAGGGATTCGGGGGGAAGATTTCGAACGAGCTTTTTATTGTTTCGGAGAATCGGCTCTTTTCCATTCTTCAGCAAATGGATCGATTGAAGCCCAAAGTCGTTGTGATTGATTCGATTCAGATGATTTTGTCGGAAGACGACGCCCGGGTTCGAGGAGGATTTTCAACCTTAAGGGAGGTGATGGAAGCCCTGGTTCAAAAGGCAAAGTCATTGGGAATAACCCTTTGGGTCGTGGGACATGTCAATAAGGAAGGAGATATCGCAGGCCCAAAAACCTTGGAGCATCTTGTGGATGTTGTTCTTACATTTTCATCCGTCGATGATTCTCGATTTCGTATTTTGCAAGCTCAAAAGAATCGTTTTGGCCCGTCCGGGGAATTTGTTTTCTTGGAGATGAGTGAAACAGGCTTGTCTGAAAAGACGGAGGTGGATTCGTTTTGGAATACCCATCATGGGCAATCGGTTTCGGGATGTGCTTTGGCGCCGATCGTGATGGGAAGTCGAATCCTTCTCGTGGAGATTCAAGCCTTGGTCGTTCCAAGTTATTTTCCCTCCCCTCGTCGAAGTACTTCCGGCTTCGATATGAACAGACTCTATTTGCTTTTGGCGGTACTCGAAAAGAAACTAAAAATTCGTTTTTCAACTCTCGACGTTTATTTAAATATTGTGGGTGGGTTGAGAATTTCCGATCCTTCGGCGGACCTTGCGGTCGCGGCAGCCTTGGTTTCCGCCCATACCGAACGTTCCATTCCTCTTTCTCGCGTCTACTGCGCGGAGATCGGTCTAACGGGGGAATTAAGGCCTGGGGGTGCATCGCGAGATCGCTTCCGACTTGCTCAGAATCAAGGGAAAACCAATATTTATACCGCGATGCAGCAAGAGGCTGCGGAGAAGTCCGGAAATGCTCATGTCATGGCTTTTAAAGGAATAGAAGACGCTCTTAAAGATCTTTGTTCGGGTAGCCGATAACGTTAAATGACGCTAAAATAAAGTGTGCAATTTCGGTGGGGTTTGGTAGCCACGTGGCGTCCAATGGGCAGATTTTTTTTAACCTTCGGGCCAGTACTGGTTTTGGCGATCGCCTTTTATCCGGATTCGAATGCCAGGGCGGACGTTCATTTGCCGTTTCCGCGAGAACTTCAACTTAAGGTTGAATTTTGGAAAGCCGTTTACACAAAATATACAACACGTCAGGGGTTACTCCATGACTCCGACGATTTGAGCGTTGTTTACGATGCCATTGAATTGCCAGCGGACGGGGATACGTCGAGGGTGGATGAATTGAAAGCTCGTATTCGAGAGCATCTTTTTAATATACTTCGAAAACGCGGCGAAAACTTAACGACGGAGGAGCGTCGCGTTCTTTCGAGGTTTCCGTCTCAAATTTCTCGAAGCCGAATTCTTCAAGCAACCGAGAATATTCGATTTCAACTCGGGCAGGCGGATCGTTTTCGCGAGGGAGTGATTCGTTCCCATCGCTACTTAAGGGATATCGAAAAAATCCTGGCTGAAGAAGGGTTGCCGGATTTTGTCAAATATCTTCCGCATGTTGAGTCGTCGTTTCAAGAGCTCGCCATGTCGAAGTTTGGCGCCGCCGGAATGTGGCAGCTCATGCCTCAAACGGGGGCGGCTTATTTGCGAGTTGGCTACGATGTGGATGAACGATTGGATCCCTGGAAGGCGACCCGAGCCGCCGCGAAACATTTGAAGCGAGACTACAATCTTTTAAAGTCTTGGCCCTTGGCCTTGACTGCTTACAACCACGGTGCCGGAGGGATTCAGCGCGCGGTTAAAACTTTAAACACGACGGATATTGCCGAAATTGCATTTCGCTATTCGAGCCCGAGTTTCGGTTTTGCATCTCGAAATTTTTACGCTCAATTTTTGGCGGCGACGGACGTGGCGAGTCGTTATAAAGAATATTTTGGAGATCTTTCGATTGCGAAACCTCCGGTATATGAAATCGTTAATATAAAGAAGGCGACTTATTACAGAAACTTTCGGGAGGAGTATCGATTTTCGGACGAAGACTTTCGCGCTCTGAATCCTAGTTTCCGACCAGCGGTTTTATCGAGCAAACGACCGATTCCCGCTCGTTCGTTGGTGCGAGTTCCTCCGAATTCGAAACGTCCACCGATCTTAGTAGCGTCCACGGATCAGACGGCGATCGAAGCGGTAAAGCCCGAGTCTCAGAAGAAACTTCCCGAACTTAAGGCTCTTTTGGAAGTGCCGGAAGAGAAAAGGAAGGCCGAATTAGAGATTCAGCCCAATCCTTCCAAATATGCGGTTCGGGATCTGGCGGATGGAAAGGGTTGGATTGTCGTGGAGATGAACGAAACGATTACCCAAGTCGCCCAGTGGTTAAGGGTCTCGGTGGACGATATTCGGGGATGGAATGGTATTGAACCTCAGGGGCAAGTGAGACTGAATCAGAGGCTTTTGATTAAAGTACGACCCGATGAGGTTTCAAGTTTTGAAAGTATGAGGGCGGACTATCATCATAAGATTCGGGAGGATTTCTTTTCTCAGTATGACGTCGAAAGAACAACCGACTACGAAGTCAAAAGAGGTGAAAATCTTTGGTCTCTTTGTTACCAAAAATTCGATATTCCGCCCTGGTTGCTTGAAGAATACAATCCGAAAGCTAGTCTCGATTCTCTTACCGCCGGAATCAAACTTAAAATTCC
>CAZSZT010000147.1:0-5207 GCA_964611175.1 uncultured Bacteriovoracaceae bacterium | reverse complement strand
AAAAAATCAAAAACAAAAGCAGTCTTCGTTGTGACATATCGGACATCCTTCCATATGGATTAAACTGTGCAAAGAAGGATCTTTTCGATAAACTGAAAATTACTCGATCATGTCAACAGCCTTTATTCATCAATTGATTCAAGGATTGTCTCGTCGAAGAAATTCGCTTTGGCGAATGGCCTATCTCATCGTCATCACGTTTTTCTTGGCCAAGGCCGTTAACTTGCTTATGGCGTTCAAATTTATGCCTTTCGAAATTTCAAGTGTTTCCTCTTCCCTTCGGTCTCCATCGACATCGGACGGCCCCCCCGTCGTGAGCATCCAGCGCATTTTGTCGCGGAATATCTTCGACTCCCAGGCCAGTACGCGGCTAAGTCTTCCCGAAAGACCCGTCCATGATGGGCAACTCAATCCCTCCACACTTGCGGCGGAACTTTTAGGAACCATTGTTTATCGAAATTCCAAATTCTCGGTAGCCCTCGTGAAAGATCGCGGAGCAAATCGCGCCGAATATTACGGGATCGGGGAAAAATTTTTGGGAGCGACTTTAGTCCGAATAGAACGTTTTAGAATCATCGTCGATAACAATGGTCGCTTGGAATATTTGGAATTAAAGGCCGCTGAAAGTAAAATCGCAACGTCTCCCGTGATTTCCAAACCGAGTTTTGATTCCTCCCAGACGGAATTTGAAGAAATTAGCCCCAATCGATTTCAGATTCCCCAGGCCTTCCTGGACGACACGCTGAATAACTTCTCAAAAGTCTTAACCCAAGCCCGTATGGTGCCTAATCTCACCAATGATAACCGAACGGATGGTTTTAAAATTTTTCAAATTCGATCCGGAAGCATTTATGAAAAATTGGGCCTTAAGGATAACGATATTATCAAGCGCGTCAATGGTCAGGACCTAGACTCTTTCGAAAAGGCGACGGGTCTTTTCAGTGCACTGCGCAATGAAAAAACAATTTCGATTGATATAGTTCGAAACGGGTCTAGGCTAAACTATACATATGAAATTCGTTAAGGTTTTCGCTCGCTTAGTCACGTTCTTCGTGGCGTTAACTAGCTTTTCAGTTTCAACGTATCTTTTTTCTCAAGAAGAACTTCTGGATCTGGAAGACAACCCAGGAGGAAGACCTCAAACGGATGGAATGTTCGATGATGAGCTTGAGCCTCTTGAGGAAGACGATGTCATTCAACCACAAAGCCGTGACATCAACCCGACACAGAATGATGATTTTGATCCCATCATTCGTAATCCTATAGCCCCAAGACCGCCTCCTTCCTCCCCTCAACGACATTCGACTCCAGGCAAAACATTGCCGCCCCTGCCGGGAAGAACGGCCATGGATATTCCCAAACAAAATGAAAAACTTCGGATGGACTTTGTTCAGGTCGATATTGAAGAAGTTGTAAAATACTTTGCCGAACGTCTTCAGAAAAAATTTATTTATGACTCGGGAACTTTAACCGGAAAAATCACGATCATCTCCCCCACGGAGGTCACTCTTGAAGAAGCGTGGGGCGCCTTTCTCTCCGCCATGGAAGTACGGGGTTATGTTGTGTTTCCTGCGGGTCCCTATCTTAAAATCGACAAAGCCGTAAATGGAAGAAAATCAACAAACCCCATCTATGTCGACAGCACCCCGAACTCCGATGCCTATGTGACGAGAATTCTGACTTTGAAGTATTTATCCGTAAACGACATTCGTGAAGTCATTCGTAGCATGATCTCTCGTCAGGGGGGATCTTTCATCGAACATGCCCCCACCAATACGGTTATTATTAGCGACTATGCTTACAATATTCGAAAAATTGTTCGCATCTTAGACATCTTGGATGTTGCGGGCTTTCAAGAACAAATTGTTGTGATTCCTTTAACGAATGCATCGGCAAGTGACGTGGCCGCGAAAGTAAATCAGTTTTTCCAAGGCGACACTCGAACCACCTCGGTTCGAAGTACTCGAGCCACGCGAACCCGCGCGGCGACGGGCAGCGAGGCTCAAGGGGTGATTAACAAAGTCGTCGCAGATGATCGAACCAATGCCCTGATTGTCATGGGATCTGAAAGAGGGATTGAGCAAGTTAAAAAATTCATTGAACAAATCGATGTCTCCGTCGAAGGCGGTGGCGGGCAAATTCATGTGTACCCTCTTCAAAACGTGAAAGCCGAAGACATTTCTCAAACCCTTGCGGCCCTCGCTCAAAGCTCGGCAAGCGCACGTCGAGCGACTCGTCCGACGATTCCCACCTCCGTTCAAGCGGGAACAACAGACACAGGACCCACCTCGGCATCTCTCTTAAATGGAGATGTAAAAATTACGGCGGACAATGCGACCAACTCCCTGGTCATTCAAGCTTCGCCTCGAGACTTCGATGTTCTTGTTGGTATCATTAAGAAACTCGATGTTCGAAGACGTCAAGTCTTTATCGAATCCGCCATTCTTGAAGCTTCCGTGAACAAAGGCACGGGTTTTGGAACTCAATACAACTCACCGTTTTTCCGCACCGATAAACTCAAAGGGGAAAATGGCGAAAAATCGGGTGGGATTCTTTCGATCGGAAGTTTAGGAACCTCTCTCGAGTCCCTCCTTCAAAATCCCAGCCAATTGACGGGATTGGCGCTCGGTTTTCGCTCGGGAGGGCTTATTTCTGTTCCCTACCAAGATGCGAATGGAACCACCCAATACCGAAAACTTCCCTTACTTTCCGCCGTTCTTTTGCTTTCAGCGAAATCTGAAAACGTCAACGTTCTTTCAACCCCTCACGTCCTTGCGACCGCGAACGAAGAAGCAACGATTTCCATCGGTCAGGAAGTTCCTCAATTAACGGGGATCAGTGAATCCGATGCTGGAAAAATCACAAAAAATATTACGAGAATCAAAGTGGCGACTGAACTTGCGATCACTCCTCAAATCAACGCGGGGGATTACTTAACTCTTAAAATTAAACAAAAGATTAATGAAGTTGGAGCCGCCTCCGCCGACGGTCAGTTTAATACAATTAATCGAGAAGCTTCGACAACGGTCATTGTGAAAAACGAACAAACAATCGTGATCGGCGGTCTGATGGAAGATCGACGAACGGAAACCATTAGTAAAGTTCCTCTTCTCGGAGATATTCCAATCTTGGGATGGTTGTTTAAATCTCGTGGAACAAATGTTCGAAAAGTAAATCTTCTTCTTTTCTTAACGCCGCATATTATTCGAGATACCGGCGATATGAACGATACATTCTTTAGGAAACTAAAAGAACGCGAAGGTTTCTTGAAAGAAATTGGAATGGAAGAGAAAAAGGGAGTTCCCATTTCGGGTTTAACCGAAGAACAATTGAAATTACTCGATGAGGAATACGTAAAATCCTTACGTCGCGAACCCTTGGTTCCGCTAACGGTCGTTCCGGAAACTCCGGAAGCGCCCGCACATCCCGAAGGTTCGTCGCCGTCCGCGGATCCGACCTCTCTTCCAACGCCCAAGCCGAAGGAAGAAATTCCTCCACGACACTATGAACCCATTCCGGTGATTCCACTTACCCCCGCTCCATCGGAGCCAGTTGAAATCAGTCCGGATCTTCCAGGTGAAATCGAAGAGCTTGCCCCTACGGACGCCCCCGTTCCACCGCCACCCGAGCTTGAGATGCCTTTGGAAGATTCAGCGCCCGAAGAAAATTCAGCTCCCATTAACAACGAACCCTCGGGGCCTCGTAAGGTTCTTTAGAAAAAGTGGACGATACCACCCAAATCATTACGGCGAGCGATAAGGAAAAGCTTCGTGAATCCTTGCTCAGTCACGAAGTCCAAATTGAGTCTCCGGAAGAACTCGATATGGGCGCTTTGCTTCTTAAGACCAAACTCATTACGGAGGCGCAACTTGCGGAAGCTCTCACGGCCCAAGCCGAAGGGGGCTATCAAAAGCGACTTGGCGAAATCCTCATCGATTCCAAAATGATTACAGAGGTTCAGCTTCTGGATTTACTTTCAAGGCAAATTGGCATTCCGCTGATCCGATCGATTAACGATCGGGAAATTCCGGAAGAACTCATTAAGAAAGTTCCAACGCGATTTGCAAAAAAGTTCCAGGTTCTTCCGATTGCGTATCAAGAGGGTGGAGTCCTGGTAGCGGCCTCCAATCCACTGAATACGGCCGTCATTGACGACATTCGAATGCTCCTCGAAAAACCAGTGGTCGTCGCGGCGGCGCCCGCTCAAATGATTATGGAAGCCATCAACCGCTCTTACGATCGTGCTTCCACGGCGGACACGGCGATTGCGGATCTTGGAGAAACGATTATCGACGATGCGGTTTTAGATGAACCCGTCGATCTTTTGGATTCGGAAGATGAAGCGCCGATCATTAGACTGGTTAACTCGCTTCTGTTCAGGGCGGTAAAAGAACGGGCAAGCGATATTCATGTGGAACCTTATGAAAGAGAAGTCGCCGTGCGATTTCGGATCGATGGAGATCTCTACGACATCATGAAATTCCCGAAACGTCTTCAAAGTTCCGTCGGGTCTCGTATTAAACTTTTAGGCCAGCTGAATATCGCGGAAAAACGACTCCCTCAAGACGGACGAATCCGAATTAAAATTGCCGGAAAAGACGTCGATCTTCGGCTTTCAACATTACCGACGTCTCATGGCGAACGAATCGTGATGCGACTTCTAGATAAATCCACCGTGGTTCTTGATTTAACAAGTCTTGGCTTTGAACCGACAATGCTTAAAACAATGGAAGAACTGATCACCAAACCCTTTGGAATCATCCTCGTCACGGGACCGACCGGATCCGGAAAAACAACGACGTTGTATGCCGCTCTTTCTAAAATCAATCGGGAAGACATTAATATCATTACCGTGGAGGATCCCGTCGAATATCAACTTGCCGGAATCGGTCAAATCCAAGTGAACGAAAAAATCGGCCTTACCTTTGCAAATGGTTTACGCTCGATTCTTCGACAAGATCCGGATGTGATTTTGATTGGAGAAATTCGGGACCGGGAAACCGCTGAAATCGCGGTTCAAGCCGGTGACGCGCCGCATGGTCCTGGAGTGCGGCGGCAATGGCCGGTCGTTCTTCACGCCGCAGGCGCGCGGCAACCAGTGGACCAATGGCGGCGCCGGCTGCGCCGAATGGACCGGCGTGCGGGTCGCCGACGTGCTCAAGGCGGCGGGCGTGAAATCCTCGGCCGTGTTCAGCGGCCACTACGGT
>CAZSZT010000146.1:0-5210 GCA_964611175.1 uncultured Bacteriovoracaceae bacterium | reverse complement strand
GTAAATAAAGATGGAACAATAAAATATCGTCATCGCTATTACACCAATGGTCGAGGTTCTAAAAAAGCCCAAAAGACTTTTGACTCGAAAGATGCGTTGCTTGATTTTTTTGCGTCCCAACGAGCAGAAAAGAAAAAAGTGGCTCAAGGGTGTTTAGTTCAAACTTTTGAAGAAACGACTATAGGAAAGGAAATTGAATTTTGGTTGAGTATCAAGAAAAACAGTTTCAGTCCTGGTCATCTAAAAAGAGTGAGAGGGATTTTGGATTGGTTTCTTCCAAAATATGGAAAGTTTCCACCAAGTCACTTCACAAGTGAACAGCTCTATAAAATTCAGAGTGCTCTTTCAGGGGATGACGTGACTTCGGCTACCGTTAATCGGAAGCTAGAAGTAATCACAGCCGTCCTCAATTTTTCTGCAGAGAATCGTCGGATACCTTATTATCCGGCGGCCGGTTTTTGTAAATTGGATGAGAACCGAGGTGATATAGAATTTTTTGAGCGAGAAGAAGCAGAGAAGTTTCTGAGTTTCGCCGAAAAAAAATATCCTTTCGGTTCCAAGGATCGATGGAAGTACGTGGCTTATTTGGTATCACTTAACACAGCCATCCGCGCAGGAGAGCTGTGGGGATTGATGCCAAAGGACCTTAAAAAGGAAGGTCATGTTCTTCATATTCAACGTCAATTCGATCGAGTTGTCTTAGATTATCGATTACCAAAAGGAAAGAAACCGCGCTTTGTTCCTTGTAATGAAATGGTGAAGAAAGAGCTTCAAGCTCTGATTCGCCGAGGGAATATTGCTCTTGATAAAACGATCTTCCAAAACGAAAAAGGAAAACCCATTTGTCATGATAATTTTGCCAAACGAGTTTTCAAATCAGACGTTTTGGAATCAGGCGTTACTGAACTTTCACCACATTGTCTTCGCCACACAGGAACGACTTTGATGCTTGCAGATGGATTGGACATTAAAACTGTTAAAGAAATTTGCGGCCATCAAGACATCGACACAACGATGGAGTACGCTCACTTGTTAGCGAACAGTGTAAAGAACGCCTCTCAAACATTCAGTGTGAAACCGAACGAAACCAAGCCTTCACATCTTCATTTAATTATTAATCATGATTAGTTTTGGGTAGTTTTGGATTCATGTAGACGCATTGTAGACGCCTACGGTTTCCGCAAAAAAACAAAACCGCCTCTAGGGCGGTTTAAATTGGTTGCGGGAGTTAGATTTGAACTAACGACCTTCGGGTTATGAGCCCGACGAGCTACCAGGCTGCTCCACCCCGCGTCCTTAATATATAATAGAGACTCCATTAATTAGCATACGGGCCACCTAAGTCAAAAGGTTATAAGGCCTTCTTTTTTCCTATCCTCCCTTGCTAAAGCTAGTGCGGGGAGAGTTGTCTTTTCGTTGAAATGGCACTAATAGGTGTGCGTTATGAGAGGAAGTTTTGGATACTTTTTAGTTCGGCCGTTCATTTTGGTGGGTTTGATAGGGGCTCTTCTTCCGTTTCGGATGGTGGCCGAGGCGGAAGACGTCAGGGTGGACTCGGGGCGGTTGGCACTAAAAAATCGAGCTCACGGGAAGTGTATTGAAACGATTAAATCTTTACTGAAAGGGGAGGAGGGGTCGTTGGCTAACGTTATTTTCAATCCTTTGCCATCTCAAGTTGTTATCTCTCAATTTGATGATCTTAGCTGGGCGCTACGAAAATCTGGCGTTTCTCAGATGGAGATCGATAAGATTCATCGGGAGCTTCAGGTTTTAGCCATTACTTTTGGAGATGACCCAATCTTTCAGCAAGCAATCACGGCGCTTCAGGATCGAAATTTTTTTCTCTGCTTTATCCCTGGTGGGGAATGTTCGATAGGCTGGAGTCCATTGTCTACCAGTGTCCTTCTAGCGACTGGAGCGGAACCAGGATCGCCGAGTTTATCTTTTCATCGAGTGATCCATCGTGGTTTTTCGGATGTCGCCCATCCTTTGCTTCAAGATATTCTACGTGAAGCGTCTCATTATGCCGACTATCTCGTTATCAATAAATTTCGCAAACGTCATCTGCCCAAAGCTCGGATAAGGAGGGTTAACCAAAAAGAGGACAAGTTGTTCTTGATGATTTCGTCGGAGTCGTCTCCCAATCAACTCCTTGGGTCTCCGGTAGTCCGAATGATGACAGAAATTCGGGCGTTTCATATCCTTTATCTCACGAGTCTTTTGAGAGATGGTCGATTGCGCTCCGAGGAAGAATGGGATTCTCTAGCAGCTCAATTTTGGGCGGAGGCGGTTCGTACATTACAAGACCCCGCTGGTCGTTATCGCTTTAATTTGGATGCATTTAGGCCGGATGCGCTAGGTGTTGGCGGCCGGTTGTTGAAATTTGCCAATAAAACCTTCCGGCAATTTGGCGGATTTCATCCCTCACCTTGAGATGCATAGATTCCCATGAAATTTAGATGTGGCCGGGGAGGGTAGGGTGTAGATACGTTTCTAAATGCAAGGGGTATCATTAATTAAAAACAATGAACGCTTAAGCCTTATCTATTCCTGCGCTTATTTTTTCTTTCTTTTATTCGGTTATTATCTTCTTCGTCCACTTCGTGAAGAGATGGCCATTCGCGGGGGGCTTGACCAACTCCCGTGGTTATGGACGGGAACAGCTTTGGGAATGCTCGCTGTTTCCCCTCTTTTTGCCACACTTGCATCGCGATTTCCGCGAAGAAAATTTATTCCGATCGCTTACCGGTTCTTTGCGGCGAATCTTGTTCTATTCTTCCTGCTTTTTAGCGTCCTTCCAGGTTCACTCCATATTTGGATGGGATATGTTTTTTATGTTTGGTTGAGCGTTTTCAACTTATTTGTTGTTTCTGTTTTTTGGAGTTTTATGACGGATGTTTGGAGCTCTGAACAGGGAAAGAGACTTTTCGGGTTGATTAGTCTCGGGGGAACTCTCGGAGCTATTCTTGGAGCGTCGGTTCCTGCCTATTTGGTTCAATTGACGGGAACGATGCCCTTGTTTCTTTTTTCGGCATTAATGCTTGAGATAACCGTTCAGTGTGTTTCGCGATTGGTGAAAATTTTTGAGCTCGATCGCCTCAGCAGCAATCGAGGGGAGCCAGGCCCCAAAGTCGCGGAGGGTTTTCGTCAAATTGTTCGCTCGCCATATTTGCTTCTCATCATTGTTTACGCCCTTCTCTTTACGGTGACGAATGCGTCGCTCTATTTCTCACAAGCGCAAATCATTCATGCAGCGTATACGGATACTCTCGCGAGAACGTCGATTTTTGCGAGAATTGATTTTTGGGTGAATGTTCTGACGCTGTTAACGGAAGCTTTTGGAACGGGACCTCTTCTTCGAAAGTTCGGACTTGGCCTTGGGTTGGCGTTTCTTCCGATGATCAGCCTTTTTGGATTTTCGGCTCTGAGTGTGAGTTCCGATGTAAGTATTCTTGTAAGTTTTGTCATTCTTCGGCGAGCCTTTCATTATGCCATTGAGCGGCCAAGCCGAGAGGTTCTCTTTACGGCGGTCGGACCGGATGCGAAATACAAATCAAAGAATTTCATTGATACGTTCGTTTTTCGAGTGGGGGACCTTGCCGGTGCGTGGCTTACGAAAGTCGGAATAGCCATTGCGTTAACAGCGATTCCTTTTACCTTGGCTTGGATCGTCTGTGCTTCCGTTCTCGCAAAATGGCAAAAACGTCTTTCGGAGATGCAGGCGAAATTGTAAATTCAACCCGATTTGCACTCGACTTGTGAATGTGGGCCTTCCTACAATGAGGGAGCGAAGGAGAAACGAAGATGAATTCCAAATTTAAATGTTGTGTTCAAGTTGTTTCGCGACCGGTGTGCGCCTCGACAGCGCTTTTGATTTTACGATGGGTGGCTGGAATTGCCTTTATCTTTCATGGCTGGGGAAAAATCCAAAACCCGTTCGGATGGATGGGACCCGATGCGGCGACTCCCGCTATTTTCCAGCTTTTGGCGGCCGTTTCGGAGTTTGGTGGAGGGATCGCTTGGGTGCTCGGACTTCTGACTCCGCTTGCTTCCTTTGGAATCGGTTGTACGATGATCGTTGCGGTTTACTTTCATGCTGTCCTATTTGGGGATCCGTTTGTTTGCGCGTCTCCGGATTGTACGCGTTCGTATGAACTTGCATTGGTGTATTTGAGTATCGCAATCACGATTTTTGCTCTTGGCCCTGGAAAGTTTTCCCTGGATGCAAAAATTTTTGGAGAGCGATCTTAGTTTTAATAGAGAGTTGGGTCGAAAGAGGAAGCTTCCGGAGTCGAAACATCCAAGCTGACGAGTTCAAGAAACTCCCGAATATTTCCATATTTATTTTCTCGCGCGACAACAAGCCCTGTTTCGTTATCGACCCATTCTCGGCGTATGCTTCCAGCGTCTATTTTTTCATAAAGAGTAACGGAGCGATCCGTTGGCGGATTCTCTTGATCGTCTGCTTTTTTAAAATTTTCATTTCTTAGCCAAAATTTTTTGCTTTGAACCATAATGGGAATGGCTTCCTGCGTTTGGACCTCTCGGTCTCCTCCTTGAATCGTATTAATTTCGATAACGTCTTTTCCGGAGTAAATTTCCGTCATTTTTATTAAACCAATACTTTTTGAGATGACAAATTGATCGTTATTTACCGAAACATGGATCATTTCTTCGGCGGTCTGGGGCTGAGACGACATGGAAGAGGTTCGTTTCCAGGTAGCACTGAAGGCGGGTATTTTGATGCCTTCGTTATGCAAGGCTTGTTGAGCGATACTTCCAGTCGTGAATTCATCCGAGAGAGGGCCGAGACCAAAAGCTCCAAGGATTAAGGCGAGTAAAAAAATGGATTGAAGCACTGGAATCATTTTTAAAAAGCCCGCAATATTTAGATGCTCTGATAAAAAATCGAGACCCCTTTCCGTGGTGATCACGAAAATCGCAATTAATTCCCACAGAATAACGATATAAAGGAGAAGGGATAGCCCGTGAAAAGGTGCCCTTCCGAAAACTCCAAAAATCGACCATTGAACGCCTAGGAGACAGAGCAAAATTAACACCTGCATGGGCCGGACGCCGAGAGGTCCCTCCTCACGAATTTCTGCGATGATTTCGGCCGGATGTTTAAAAATAGACATAATTCCCGCTAAGCTTGCGGTGAATGCAATCGTCATACAAATCCAAGAAATCATAGCCCCCCTTACAACGAT
>CAZSZT010000145.1:0-5211 GCA_964611175.1 uncultured Bacteriovoracaceae bacterium | reverse complement strand
GAAACTCGTAATGCCGTTGAAGATCTTCCGAACTCCTTGCGATACGAATAGAGTAAGGCGCTTTGTCTCCAATTACTCCAGATGTAAAAGAAACGAGATTGTCTTCGTCTACCTGGGGAGTTTTTTCATTATAATTGGAAGCACGAGCCTTCACAGAAGCAGCATCCTGCTCGAAAGTAACTCTTGGGAACAATCGTCTTAGATTGAAGTTACTGGAAAACAAATCTAAAGTTTGAGCTAGTGTCGTCATAGAAAATTCCTCGCTATGCTTGATCATTCTTAAATCAAATGAAGTAAACCTTGGTTTCCATCTCAATCGTCACGATATCGTTGTAAGTTGTTCGAAAGTTAATTTCGAAAACCTTGTCGGTGACGCGATTGAATTTGGTGATGAACAATTTTTGAATGACATCTTGGTTTTGGCGAACCATAGCCGGCATGGAAACTCGCACGGCTGTTGGCCAGATCTTGAATTTTTCCTTTTCGTCGGGTGAGTAGCCGAAACCAAATTCGTGGGCCAAGGCGATGTAAAAAAGTTTTTGGGAATGTGCACAGCCCGTCAGGAAAATCAAATGATCCGGGCTCTTTTCCATTGAGCTGGTGTATTCACGATCAAGAGTGGCTTCCGCATAACGATGCCATACTCGATATTCGCGAATGAAAAAGTCTTCGGTGACGTCTCGATTGGGCATCACGTTAAACTTCATGGTGATCTGGGAATCGTCATGAATAACGACTCTTGGTTCTTCTGACTTTGCAACTTGCTCGACGATGTCCCATCGTTGAGTTTTTTGTGCTTGCTCGATCACCGCTTCAACGGCTGTCGCAGGAAAGGACTGAGCTCGCTTCGCTCCTTTCACAAGACGAAGAACGGGTTTCGGTTGATTCCTGGGTTCAAAGGTAATGATATTCGCAGACATAAGTCCCCCTTTCGTGTTCGGGTGGTTGGTTTGGGTTGTGTTTTCGTTTTTCATGTCCAACCAATTAAGGGGCTTTCGCGAAAAACAGAACGGACTATCGCTGACAGACTTTTTCAGTTAAATGCTGGAAATCATTAATGAATTTTGTATGAAAAAATCGGGTGGAATTTCGAGAGTTTAGGAAAACCTAATGATTTCAAGTAATTATGAAATATCCCTAAAACGGGCCCCGTCCGATTTCGGCTGCTTTTAACCAGTGAAGAGCATGGTCCGGACCGTGTAAAAGCTTTTTTACTTAACAACGCCCGACGATGCTTTCAGTTGCTTTAGACTTGTTTACTAGGCGTGGAGGATTTGGAAACTCTAAGAGATCCAGCAATTTAATACATAAGAATCTGCCGGATGGTTTTTTGCGGAACCCCGTCATTCATCGATTGAATCTTATAATAGAGAATCCTCTCATTCGCTTTGGGGCGCTTTCCCAATAAGATCGACATTGAAAGAACATTTCCAGATTCCAGCGAGCCCTTTTGAAGCTTCCATTCATATCCTTGAAGGTCTCCAAGAACGGGGTTATCGGCCTTCGTTGACTCGTATGATTTTCGCTGAGTTAAGTTACCGTGAGATGTTTCGAGTTCCCCGGTCTTCAAATTTAATTTAATTTCGTTGAGACTCGGCAATGCCTCCGAGCCAGAAAGACTTACAGATTCATTCTTAATTTTGATGACTTTCATATCGGCTTCGGCAACTTTTTCGAGCTTCGATTGCTCACGTGCAGATGAAAAATGAATAAACTCCTTATATTCCGCTTGGGTTAACCCCATTCGCGAATCGTAGGGGATGGGCTCTCCCGGTTTCATTCTGCTCGGATGAAAGATCTCGGGATGTTTTTGAGCAGCTGCTTGCATTTTTGCCGCAAGCTCTTGAAACCTCTGTGGAAACACGATTTGGTAAATTCGCACTTTTGCTTTTCCAGCCGGAGGAACTAATTCCGAAAATTCAACGGCAAACACCGGCTGAATTAAAATGAAAACAGATAAAAGCCATTTCATCATCTTTCTCCTCGTTTCCTTATATCGATCCTTCTTTATTTTCTCCAGCATGTTTGCTCGCCGAAATCGCTTCAGATATTAGGTGGTAGATATGAACGAGATCTAACCGGTCTTTCATAAGCTTCCTTTAAAGCGGTTCCGGTTTCGACCAATTAATATCCGGTATCTTTTCATAATCCACAATCTCAAACTGAATCCCTCCTCCTACACCATAGTCATTCGCCTCCGCTAGCCCAACACGCATGGGGTGATGGCCGCGCACAGTAACTTTCGAATAGGGGGTCATTATCATTCATAACTCCCACATTTAATAGCGCCCTGGCATGCATCGCCCGTCTTCCCAGATAATGTCTAAGAGCAAATTTTCATTACTGAATTTGATATACTTTACGATTACTCGATCTCCCGCACGCCCCATTCTATAAAAAGCTTCGCGACCAACCCCGACGGGGAATCGGCTTCGAATACCTAACTTTTCTTTCACTTGTAGAAACTGTTCACAGGGTTCAAAGGGTTCAAAAACCGTCGCTTCGTCATCTAAACATACCTTCAACTTATATTTTTCGCCTCCATAGCTTGGCTTGATGGAATTTATTCCGGCAAGCATTCCCTTGCACTCGTATACTTTTATTCCTCCCTTCGGATCGCGAGAATTCGAACAAGCAACTGCCTCAAAGCTTTTATCTCGACTGAAAAGAGCATGTTCCAGTTTCTTGATTACCCGTACAAATTCAAGGCGTACTGGCCCAGGCAATTTTTCAACCTCAATTTTGGGCGGGTATGACATGGCATAATAAAGTTCGTAATAGTTCTCCGTTGGTGGACTCCCAAAACCTATTGGGGCTTTCGATAAGCTTTTGGAGAGGAGGCCCAGATTTAGTCTTTCGGCTAAATCTCTCACTCCACTTACGAATCCAAGTAAATCATCTTCTGGATCTGGTATTTTAAATGAATCAAGTTTTGACATAACTGTTCTAATTATTAGGGCTTTCCGTGATATATGACTCTCACATCCTTAGGATGAACAACAACTTCGATTCCTCCCCCTAGATTCCCAGAGAGGGCGCCGGCTTTTATGGTAATAAACTTTGCACCTTTTACAATCTCGCCAATTTCAAGAAACTCCTCTACACCTCCCTCAAAGTTATTGGTACCGTATTTCTTTGCAAAGGCTTGGGGACTGAGCTTTGCATCAGACGGATCTGGAAACCAATGAAACGGCTGGGATTTAAGGGGATCTAAAGCTGGATCGGCGCCCGCCTTGCTCCTTGATAAATTATAATCGCCCCTTCGGTAGACCCGGCGCGTTTTATGAACACGTCTCCACACATCCAGGGCTTTCTTACTAATCTCCTGTTTTACAGGTACAGCCTCATATGGAGTTTCGATCGTTATCTTTTTCAATCTATCGATGAGCCCACCCGACGATTTTCGGGCCCACTTCAGACCCGATCGGTAGAGTTGGCCGCTTCCTGCGAAAAGACCGAGGCCGGATAGGATTCGATCGAAGACATCGAGCTTTTCGCCCGTAATTGAATCATATCCAACCGTAACCTCATAAAAGTCGGAAGCATCATTCAGCCAAGGAATAAAACCCACTGAAATCTTGGCCGCTAATGTAATCCCTGCCTTAAAATCAAATCCCCTCGAAGCGGCATAATCATCTAATCCGTCAGGTAAATCTGGGATCTTCTTGCCATCGTTCTTATCCCCGCTGAGCCCGACTGCGGGGACACCATCAGGTGCATCTATGCTAAAATCTTTTCCAACGCTCGGAACGGAGCTTGAAGTCCTTAAATCATTTCTGGGTTTCGAGGCGCTTATACCAAAGGCTCGGTCTAGGATGTTGGAATCAATATTGCCATTTTCATCACGAAAGCCTTTCGGACCACCGTGGTCATTTGGGTCAACTTCTCTTTCGCCCTTGATATTTTTACTTGTACCGATTCCAGTTAGATCAGCTCCATTGCCCAGGTACTCATACGTATTTCCGAAGGCTTCGAAATGCTTAAGTTCTTTTCCGTCTTTTTTTGTCTTCTCAAATTCATCTGTCAAAGTGTCTTTAGCACATCGAGAGGCTTGTGCTTCCCGAGATTCTTTCCATGATCCGTCTGGAGAAACTAGCCTCGCACATTCGAGGGTGATCGTTGGATAGTCCGTATTGGCATCCCAATCATCCCTCGCGGCCTCCTCTTCAGCATCCGATTCGCCGCTTTCGGTCTCACCTTCTTGTCCACCCTCACTTTGATAAGAATTGCTTGGAGATGAATTCTGCTCAGTTTCAGAACCGCTAGAATCTTGCGCAATTAATAAACCCAAAGAGGTGCCCTGAAAAACCAAAAATAAAATGAAATAAAAAATTATTAATCGATCTTTCACGGTTAATTCCTACTCGCCATTACACTCACGCCGTTTAATATACCGTTAGCTGTAAATTGCTATCCTTACTGCCTATTAAATTTTCTAACTGCTGCGAAGATCTCTCCGTCACAAGTTGTAATCAGCTGGCATTCAACTTCGTCCCCCGGCTCGAATTGCCATGTTTCGATAGCACGATTATATGGCTGGTTAACAATACGATAGACATTGTCATGTAAATGCTCCGCTTGAACCGGTTTCCAAACGTCGACTCCTTCTGTGAGGAGGGATATGTAAATCGACTGAACTGAATTCATTTCAACGCCTCTTAGGGCTACAACGTCCATCTTCCCATTCGATTTGAATAATTAAGTTTTCATTGTTTAATTTAACGTATTTAACAATTACTCGATCGCCCACTTTTCCTAGACTTAAAAGAGACTGGTACCCAAACTTGTCAGGTACGAGATGACTAATTTCACGTAATTCGTCGCTCGCACTAAATGGTTTATAGACTTCCAATCCGTTATCCAACCGCACCTTGAACAAAAAACACTCTCCCCCATACTTCGGATTAGTAAAATTAATATCGATAAGTTCTCCATGCCCCTCGCAGATTTCAATACCTCTTAATTTGCCTTGATAGTCGTCGCAAAGCGATTTGCCTGCATTAATATTTCTTTGATTTAGATTCTTTTCTAATTCTTTGATGGTACGCTCAAATTCGCGACATACTGGCAATGGCAACTTCTTAATTTCCCTCTTCGGTAAATAGGTCATAATATAATAGATATCGTAATAATCTTCTGTCGGGGGCATTCCGAAAGCTGTAGGCGCTTTCGACAAAACATTAGCAACGTTCCTTAAATCAAGTTTTTCTG
>CAZSZT010000144.1:3702-5211 GCA_964611175.1 uncultured Bacteriovoracaceae bacterium | reverse complement strand
TCGAGGGTCCTCATGCAAAAAAAAAGGTGACGGAGTCAGATTGGAAGAAGAGCTTTCAGTTGGAAATGGGATTAAGTAACTGGAAGGAAAAGCTTACGACAAAAAACCCGGCGACCGATCAATATTACGGGGCTCCGTTTCTCAGTTACGAAATGAACGGTCTTGCCCTCAAGATTTCGGGCGATACGATGAAGTCCTCTAAAAACTATGGGTGGGGTGCTTACGGCGATTACACCTACACCATTTTCTCTGGCTCCGTCCCCACCACGAACGCCACCGTCGAGAGTTCCAATATTCAAGGGCAGCTCCACGAATTGAATGCCGGCCCCTCGCTCCGTTACGCGCTTAAACTTGCGCCAGAATGGATATTCGCCCCCGAAGCTCGACTGTTGTTTCAGTTTCAGTATCTCGTCGTTAACCAACTTCAAGAGATCTCTACCGGACAACCCGTTCTCTTTAATTTTATGGCCTACGGCGCTCAACTCCAGGCCCACCCTAAACTCTCCATGCCTTACGATTTTACCTTAGACCCTCTCGTTGGACTTACCCTCTATTACGGATTTATCGAAAGTCCAACCTCGGTTCAGTCCTCTGACCCCTCGTTGACCGGTGGCCAAGAAAAATTCCAAACGGGAACTCCGTCCCCCTCACTCCCCTCACTTCTCATACTCCATTACGGAGCTCGCCTTAGCTGGACCATGAAAAAGCTAGGCCTAGACGATTGGCGGCTTTCTTTTGCGTATCAGCACTCCGATTTCTCTAAAAAATACACCGGGTTTGGAAATCGAGCGGGAATTTCTACGAAAGATGTTAAAACGGAGACAACGGCCTCAAATTTTACGCTGGGATTTGAATATATCTTCTAAGATTCTCTCGAAGCGAACTTTGAATCTCACCAAAATGAGAAAACGGTCTATAAAAAAGATGATTTTGTTCACAATAGTTCTGCAAAAAACCCTTGGCATAAACAAGATGAGCTAACTGAACCGGACACGTATCCGTATGCCCATCACCTATATAGACGACCATCGTCTCTGAACTCTTCCTTAATTCCTGATAAAGCGAAAATGTTTTACAGTGATTACAATCCTCACAAAGCCTGCGGAATGCACTCGATGCCGCCACCACCTTCCAACAACCCGCCTCAACCTTTGCCGAGTTAGCGATAACTCTGACATCCCCCAATCCTTCGCGTGCAAGAAGCGGCTCAATCAACTCCTTAAAACCACCGCTTAAAACAGATAGCTCATACCCCTCTTTCCAGCACCAATCAACAAAGGGTCGAAAATAGGGATCAATCGAGACATTTTCTAAAACCAAATCCAACGCATTTTCAAATGAAATTTTTAAATACTTAAACGCAAGCACAAGCCCTTGCCGCTCGGAAATCAAACCCGATGCCATCTTGTTTTCAACCTCAAGCCAGGCCGGATCTCCGCGTTCATTTAAAATAAATTTGAGCGAATCTAGATTACTAATCGTTCCGTCGAAATCGGAAAAGATCGCAAC
>CAZSZT010000144.1:0-3692 GCA_964611175.1 uncultured Bacteriovoracaceae bacterium | reverse complement strand
AGACGGAATGCCGTCTAGAACCGGATTCTTATTCCAGTCTAAAAAACGAGCCGAAGAAGCCGCCAGCATCATTCTAGTAAACGCCATGCCACGCCGCCCTTTCAAACGCCGTCTTAGGATGTACGAGAATGAACACTCAACATAAAAAAACGGGGTGTTTGGCACCCCGCCCGACTCTGACAGTCGAAAAGTCCATAAGATGACTGGCGCCAATCGCGCCGCCACCCCCTATAAAAAGTTATTTATTGAGATCTTTTTTGAACTCAAGACTTGGTTTAAACGTGCATGTTTTTGAAGCCTTAATCGTAATCGATTGACCCGTTTGAGGATTCACGCCCTTACGAGCTTTTCTTTGTTTAAGCGTCCACGTTCCAAAACCAGGGTAGGTAAATCTCTTATCCTTTTTGATACCCTTCGCCAAACTTGTAAAACAAGTGTCCAAAACTTCCCCGATGGCTTTCTTAGAAAGGCCTGAGTTGGTTTTGCAAACCGCTGAAATGAGATCTGATTTAGTCATTTATTCCTCCGAAATTTGTTAATGTAAAAAACAATACCGTTATTCTGTGGGCTTGTGATCCCCCGTGTCAACACGGACTTGTCTTAAATATTCATAAAACCTGGGGTTTTTTGACTAAGTGAGCATCTCAAGAGATAATAGATAGAGAGCGGTTTGGCGTTTTTTGATCATCGAAAACTAACGACATAAAGTTCACGGCAGGGAAGGACAAGCGTTCATGACCAAAGGTGAATCTCAATTAAAATCTAATATTGAAAGAATTCTGACCGAGTCTAAGTATCTGGATGAATACAAGGAACTCGGATGGACCGGAAATTTCTGGGACTATTTAAAAATAATTGAAGAACATCCCGAAGTAGCTCGAAACGCCTATCAACGTCTTTATGACATGGTGCTTTCTTATGGCATTCAAGAATATGTCGATGCTAAAAAACATATCACTCATTATAAATTCTTTGACGATCCCGACGATCACGGCCGAGATGGCATTTTTGGCCTTGACGTTCCGCTTATGAAATTCGTAAGCGCCCTGAAGTCTGCGGCAAAGGGCTATGGAACAGAGCACCGAGTTCTCCTGCTTCACGGACCTGTCGGAAGTTCCAAATCCACCATTGTTCGTCTTCTGAAAAAAGGCCTTGAGCGCTACTCTCGCCGTCCAGAAGGTCGACTCTACTCTTATACGTGGGTCTTAAAAGAGCCTGTCCTTTTTGAAGGAAAGCCGCTTTTAGGAGAGGACGTTATGGAACTTCCATCTCCGATGAACGAAGAACCCCTCAAGCTCTTACCCCTTGAACTCCGGGAAGAAGTTCTTACTCAAATTAATAAGGAACGCGCTCCCGAAGATAAGATTCTTATCGAAGGCGAGCTTAATCCCTGTTGCCGATTCATTTACAATGCCCTTCTTGAACACTACGAAGGCGATTACCGAAAAGTTCTCGAAAATATCCGCATTCGCAGGATGGATCTCTCCGAAAAAAAACGAAGCGGAATTGCTACGTTTCAACCTAAAGATGAAAAGAATCAAGATTCCACCGAACTCACCGGCGATATTAACTATCGAAAAATTGCGACTTTCGGCTCAGAGTCGGATCCGCGTGCTTTTAATTTTGATGGAGAATTTAATGTCGCGAACCGTGGCTTGATTGAATTCATTGAAGTGCTCAAACTTGATGTGGCCTTCCTTTATGATCTTCTTGGTGCTAGCCAAGAGCATAAAATTAAACCTAAGAAATTTCCGCAAACAGATATCGACGAAGTCATCGTTGGCCATACCAATGAGCCCGAATATCGAAAACTCCAAAACAACGAATTCATGGAAGCACTTCGCGACCGAACCGTCAAAATTGACATTCCCTATATCACCAAATGGAGCGAAGAAACCAAGATCTACAAACGAGATTACAACAAAGAGCGCGTTCGTGGAAAACACATCGCGCCCCACACTCTTGAAATGGCCGCCATGTGGGCGGTACTCACGCGATTGGAAGAACCCAAAAAGGCGAATCTTACCTTGCTCCAAAAACTCAAACTTTATGATGGAAAAAGCCTTCCGGGATTCACGGAAGATAATATCAAGGAGCTTCGAAAAGAATCCCCTCGCGAAGGGATGGATGGAATTTCTCCTCGTTATATTCAGGATAAAATTTCCAATGCCTTGGTTTCTCATGAAGCCAATTCGATTAATCCCTTTATGGTCCTTCACGAACTCGAAGGGGGGCTTAAACATCATTCTTTGATCGCAAATGAAGAAACTCGAAAGCGTTTTCGAGAGCTTCTGACGGTCGTTCGCCAGGAATATGAAGACATTGTCAAGAATGAAGTCCAGCGCGCCATTTCCGCAGATGAAGAGGCCATTACAAAGCTGTGTTCCAATTATATCGATGCCGTGAAGGCGTATACACAAAAGGAAAAAGTGAAGAACAAGTTTACGGGACAGTATGAGGAACCCGATGAAAAACTCATGCGATCGATTGAAGAAAAAATCGAGATCCCAGAATCTCGAAAAGATGATTTCCGACGAGAAATTATGAATTATATTGGGGCTCTTGCCGTCGATGGAAAAACCTTCAACTACAAGACCAATGAACGACTTCATAAAGCTCTTGAGCTTAAGCTTTTCGAAGATCAAAAGGATTCCATTAAACTTACGAATCTGGTTTCGAATGTGATCGACAAAGAAACCCAAGAGAAGATCGACGTCGTCAAATCACGATTGATCAAAAATTTTGGATACAACGAAGAATCCGCGACGGACATCCTCAATTTCGTCGCCTCCATTTTTGCGCGAGGAGATATTAAGGATAAGGGCTAAGTTGTGTATCTTAAAATCAATACGGATCACGCTCGCTTTCGGCAAATCATTCGAGGGAAGATAAAGAAAGACCTTCGCAAATATATTTCTCGCGGGGAGATGCTCGGACGAAAAGGCAAAGACTTTGTCAGCATTCCGTCTCCAAGCATCGATCTGCCTCATTTTGAATTTGGAGAAAATAAAGGGCGCGGCGTCGGCTCAGGCGATGGTCAACCAGGGCAGCCGCTTGGCCCTGGCGACGAGTCGGGGGAAGGTAAGGCCGGAAATGCCGAAGGCGTTCATATTCAGGAAGTTGACATTAGCCTCGACGAACTTGCAGCCATTATGG
This sequence comes from uncultured Bacteriovoracaceae bacterium, assembly GCA_964611175.1. GTDB lineage: Bacteria > Bdellovibrionota > UBA2394 > UBA2394 > UBA2394 > CAZSZT01. The sequence continues at coordinate 536 of CAZSZT010000144.1, read as the reverse complement.
GCGAAGAGCTTGGGCTTCCAAAAATTGAGCCTCGGGGAGATAAAAACATCTCTTCGATTAAAGACAAATACACGGGCATCTTTAATGTCGGGCCAAAATCCCTCCTTCATTTTAAAAGAACCTATAAGCAAGCCTTAAAACGCCAAATATCATCAGGCTCATACGACGCGGAAAATCCGCATATTGTTCCTGAAAAACGAGATGAGCGTTACCGAACTTGGAAATCAAAGCCTCTCGAAAATAATTCAGCGGTAATCATTCTGATTATGGATGTTTCGGGTTCCATGGGCGATGAGCAAAAAGAAATTGTCCGAACCGAGTCCTTTTGGATCGATACGTGGCTTCGCTCCCAATATAAAGGTATTGAAACTCGCTATATTGTGCACGATGCTTCCGCGCGCGAAGTCGATCGAGAGACCTTTTTTTCCACCCGAGAATCCGGAGGAACCATCATTTCATCCGCTTACCTGCTGGCCGATGAAATTATCAAACGCCACTATCCGCCCCAGGAGTGGAATATTTATCCCTTTCATTTT
>CAZSZT010000143.1:0-5219 GCA_964611175.1 uncultured Bacteriovoracaceae bacterium | reverse complement strand
AAGGGGTTAAACAGTACTAAAAATAAGCCATTTCATGCCTCTCTCGCCCGGACTGAGTTCTTACAAACAAAATTTGAACGTTTATTAAATAACCATTCTCCAGATAAATTCATCCTTATGGATATTTTCTTTTCGCCGGACTTTCTTTATGTCGCGCTTATTTTTTCGTTATTTATTGTTCCCAAAGTACTGGAACGATGGAGGATTCCATCGGAAATCACTTGTCTATTGATTGGTTATCTCGTGGTTAAAGAATTTCCCAATCTTCAAGCGGACAATACCGTGAAACTCATGTCGAGTCTTGGAATAGCGGCTCTCTTCTTATTCGCGGGTTTTGAAGTTGACACAAAAACTCTTCAGAACCAGAAAATTCCCCTCTTGGGTTGGACTCTCTATTTTATAATCTCCTTACTGGGATTGTCTTATATTGTGTTTCATTTTGCGGAACTTCCACTGCGCGCGTGTTTCTTGATAGCTCTCGCACTCCTAACGCCCTCAACCGGATTTATTTTATCGTCCATTCATCAAACTCCTTTTGACGATCATCTGAAAGCCCATATTAAGACCGTATCCATCGGACTCGAGATTCTAGCCCTTTTGTTTATGTTCATTGTTTTACAGTCGAATTCAATGACCCAACTTGCCTTATCGATCGTGACGATGTCCGCGCTTATATTTGCCCTTCCGGTTGCTTTTAAGTTCTTCACGTCGGTGATTGTTCCATTTGCGCCAAAGACAGAATTTGCTTTTTTGATGATGTTAGCGGTGCTTTCGGCATTCGTTACAAAAAAACTCGGGGCTTACTATTTAATTGGCGCGTTCATTGTCGGCATTGTGGCCCGAAGGTTTATTAAGAAAATGCCGGATACGTCCACTGAACATATGCTTCATGCCATTCAAAATTTTTCCTACTTCTTCGTGCCATTTTATTTCTTTAATGCTGGAATCGAAGTTTCTCATCTTTCGTTTGGACTTCCCGCAATCGCTCTCGGAATTCTGATGGTCTTCGTTATTGCCGCTTACAGAGTCCTATGCATGACCCCATTGTTCCGACTCTTTTATAAAACCTCTTTACCGTCATCCATGGCCGTGGCGATATCGACCCTTCCAACACTCGTGTTTGGACTCGTCCTTTGTGGAATTCTAAACGATCGCTTCGCGTTAAATCCGTCGTGGATCGGCGCACTTGTGACATCCACGGTTCTCTTAACCCTTATTCCTGCCATGCTTCGACCGAAACTTGCAGAAATCACGAATTCAAATAAAACCCCCGAGACAACAACCCCTTCTAATCCTGAATCGGTTTCAACATAAAGGCTCTGACTTTGCCATTATAAATTCCGCTGCCCGCGATATACCCGAAATGATTAATTTGAGACGCAATTTCCAAAACCCAACCCGTTCCAGGAACAATTTTATCATTGAGGTCGATAATGCGGCCGGATTTTGTCCAAAGCACAGCACGAGGGTCCCCCTGATAACTCAAAGGTCTTGAATAACCAACACTATAGCCTTCTTCGTTGATACTTGTCGCCTGTGCGAAGCGATGGCCGGGTAGCGCACCGAGATCCCGACGGCCTCGTTGAGACCAATAGGCGGCATGAACATCTCCAAAAGTTGCGACGGTCGAATCTCCGACAACTTCTCTTCGATCGTTGATTGCGCCTCCGCCGCTGTAGTTTCCATCGAAGCGACTCAGTGCCTCCATCACTTGCCCTCGATAGATAAAACCCATATACGTTCCATCGGAAAGATTTGCCCATCCCACAATATCTCCCCGATTGTTAATCCCACCGGCCCAGGAACTTTGTCCTCCCAAAGTCCCTAGATCTATGAATCGACCATTTTCATATAAAAAAGCTCGCTGGGGACTACCAAAGCCCGGATTGCTCATGGAGCCAATGATTTGTCCATTGTCATTGATGCCGTAGGCATAGCCAAGCGAGTACCCCGGCATAAATCCAAGCGCTTCCGCTCGACCGTTAATCCAACGAACTGGTCGATTACCGCCGTTGTACATCGACTCTCCGACGATTTCATTGTTTTCATTAATCCCATAAACGGCGCTACTTTCATCGGAGCCCCATACGCCCAAATCCTCGATCCCATTTTCGGCGGTCCAAATAAACCCATGAATGAGGGTATTCTGGGGCAACCAAGAATGCCCCCCAACAACTCCCTGATCGTTTAACACACGAGCGACGCTCATTGTTCCGCCAAGCGTCCCGATATCGTAAACCTCGAATCGCGTCGTCGCCAAAACAGCGGAGAACGAATAAAAATAAACGATGAAGCTCAAACCCCAGACTTTAAACAATTTCACGAGATAACCTCCCCAATTTGAAATTAACTTTCGAAAAACCCCGGCCGCATCGGATGCGGCCTACCTTATACCTGGAGTGATTATTGAGAAGGCGCTAAACGAAAGTCAACAATAGATTAATGCGCCCATGTCCTATGATAAAGTGCTCTTTTTAACTGTCAGATAACTTCCAATTTCGTAGGATCGGCCATGACAAGAAAACCTCTAATTAAGGCAAAGCTCATTATTCGATTAGCGACCACCGGCGACATCCCTGGCATTTTAAGTCTCGCACAAAAAGTTTACCCGGGGATGCCGCCTTATCATTCGGACCAACTCCGCGGCCAAATCAATCACTTTCCAGCGGGCCAGTTTGTTGCGGTCTATGAGGGACAGATCGCGGGCTATGCCGCAAGTTTCATTACTCATGGGTCGATTGCTCTTAAACCTCACACCTGGAAAGAGATCACGAGCATGGGCTACGCTGCACGGCACGATCCCAAGGGTGATTACCTTTATGGAATGGAAATTTTTGTGAACCCCGATCAACGAGGTTTGAGAATTGGAAGGCGGTTTTATGAAGAAAGGAAGAAATTATGTCGACGTCTTCGGCTGAAGGGTATTGTCATTGCTGGTCGACTTCCCGGCTTAAAAAGACGTCTCGAAAAATTCCGCTCGGTGGAGAGGTATATTGCAGCTGTAAAATCGAAAGAGATTAATGATCAGGTCCTTTCATTTCAGTTGCGAAACGGCTTTGAAATCGAAGGTCTTCTCAAAAATTACCTCCCCTTTGATGAAGACTCTCTTGGCTATGCCATTTTATTAGTTTGGAGGAACGCTTCCGAAAATCTGTCGACACCCGCCTCCGGAAACCCCCTACCTCTTTTATCGAAATCCGTGGTAAGGGTAACGACAGTCAACTATCAGCAACGCCGAATTTCATCCTTCCAGGAATTTAATCATATGGTGGAATATTTTGTGGATGTCGCCAGCGATTACCATTCCGATTTTATTGTTTTTCCAGAGTGGTTTACTCTTCAACTTTTATCTTTAGAAAAGCAAAAATTAAAACCCAAGAAAGCGATTTGGCGTTTGACCGAGCATACCGAAGAGTTTATCCGAGCGATGGAAAAGCTCGCCCTTCGGCATAATATCAATATTATTGCTGGAACTACCGCCGTGAAACGAGATAAACGCCAAGTTGAAAACTGCTGTTATGTTTTTTTGCGAGATGGATCCATCTTTGAACAAGCCAAACTTCACCCCACGCCGAACGAACGTTATTGGTGGGATATTCAAGCCGGCAATACCTTAAGTGCTATTCAAACGGACTGCGGTCCTATTGGTGTATTGGTTTGTTATGATGCCGAATTTCCGGAAGTCGTTCGTCATCTTGTAGATCAGGGAATTCGAATTCTTTTCGTTCCTTTCTGTACCGACGAACGCCAAAGCTATTTGAGAGTCCGATATTGCTGTCATTCTCGTGCCATTGAAAATCAAATTTATGTCGTAATGTCTGGAAATGTTGGAAATCTACCGATGGTCGAAAATATGGATATTCAGTATGGGCAAAGCTGCATTCTGACACCTTGTGATTTTCCTTTTGCTCGAGATGGGATTGCCGCGGACACGACTCCCAATGTAGAATCGATTGCAGTTGCGGACCTACGATTGGACACTCTCTTAGAAGCTCGAAACTCGGGAACCGTCCAAAATCTTAAGAATAGAAGACATGATCTGTACCAAGTGGTCTGGAAACGAACAGCAAGTTGGGACCAATAGTAAAATGCCAGGGTCTTCAAATACTTCATCAAAAAGCACGCGGATCGCCCATAAATTTGGCACCTTCCAAGGTGTCTATGTTCCAAGTATTTTAACCATCCTTGGCGTTGTGATGTATTTACGGATGGGCTGGGTGCTCGGACAGGCTGGCCTTCTTTCGACATTGGCCATTGTCACCCTTTCGTCCGCCATTACGTTCTTAACGGGATTGTCGATTTCGGCAACGGCCACCAATATGAAAGTGGGGGCAGGCGGAGCCTATTATATGGTTTCCCGATCGTTTGGCCTGGAAGCGGGAGCCGCCGTGGGCCTTCCGCTCTTTTTCGCCCAGGCTTTGGGAATATCTTTTTATATCGCCGGGTTTTCTGAATCGATTCAGGGTTTATTTCCAAGCATTTCCCTACCGATTATCGGAACCGTTACGTTAGTCGCTCTTAGTCTTTTAGCTTTTATTTCGGCGGACTTAGCACTTAAAGCCCAACTTTTTATTCTAGCGGTTATTGTCCTTTCACTGGCGTCGATTTTTTCTGGCGGCCGACCGGCAGTTCTTGAAAGCCCTTCCGATCTTTCCGCCACTTATTCGTTTTGGCAGGTTTTCTCGGTTTTCTTTCCTGCCGTTACGGGAATTGAAGCGGGGATTGCCATGTCTGGAAATTTAAAAAACCCTTCAAAGTCTCTCCCTCGCGGAACTCTACTTGCCATTTTGACCGGGTATCTCATTTATCTTTTAATTCCGATTTATTTAGCGAAGGTGACAACACGAGAGGAACTCCTGACAAATAATATGATTCTTCAGGACATCGCAGCCATTGGAGGACTTGTACTTATCGGGATCTGGGGCGCAAGCTTATCTAGTGGATTAGGAGCACTGATGGGAGCACCCAGAACTCTTCAAGCTCTGGCTCGCGATCGTATCCTACCCAGTTTTCTGGGACAGGGCTCGGGAAAAGATGATAATCCACGCATCGCAACCGCCGCCTCCTTCGCCATCGCGCTTGCCGGGCTTTGGCTTGGAAGCTTAAATGTGATCGCCCCAATTCTTTCAATGTTTTTTTTGACATCGTATGCGTTTCTAAATCTTTCTGCAGGATTTGAAACCATTTTGGAAAATCCTTCATGGCGCCCCTCCTTCCGC
>CAZSZT010000142.1:0-5250 GCA_964611175.1 uncultured Bacteriovoracaceae bacterium | reverse complement strand
CGGTCGGCCCTTTCTCCTCGACGGCAACAAAATGGGCTTCCCCATCAATGCCGATTGCTCCACCACTCACAATCGTAAAACCTTGATGAACCCACTTTCGTGTGAAATCCCGAGCCAAGCGTCTTGCGTAAATACTGGGTTTCCGAGATCCAACCACTCCTGCAAAGGGCCCGCATCCCAACTCACCTTTTATAAAAACGCCAATCGGAGGCTGAGGAAGTTGATGAAAACCAGAAGGATATAAGGGGTCGACGAAAGAAATAAATTGAATATCTTTTGGGAGGGCAACGACCTTCAATTCCCCCAGTTTTTCAAGAATCAACAACAATCGGTCATGAAGGGGCCGAAAGGCGTGTTCTGAATTTTGGATGGCATTCCAAAGTTTAAAAAATTCTCGACGTCTATAAACGGCCACTGAAAGAAGATGTCTCTGAAGATCATTCAGCCCGGCGGACTCAGAAGAAGCGGCATCCATAAACGGCAGCCATCCCATAAACAGCCCACTAAAGTCCAGAAAAGAGACTTTATTAAGCTAAAGTCGAAGTGCTAAAACAAAAAGAAGTGACTTCTTCTCTACCAGAGGCTCGGCCCCTTCGATGGCGAGCGAAAATGGGCTATCGATTGTGGCAATTCGGTGTTGCGATCTATAACACTCTGGTCACTCTCTATATTGTTGGAATCCTCGCCTTCAATTCTATTTGGAAAGTTGGACGTGATCCTAAACGAAAAGCTTTTCGACCGATTGATCCATCTCGACCTCTAAAAGTGGGAATTGTGAGCGAATATTATTATCCCCATCTGGGCGGACTTTCCGGAGATGTTCATTTCGCGGCCTTGGAAATGACTAAGATGGGATACGATGTAAAACTTATTACCTCAAGTGTCGCTCAACCCCATAATATTCATTTTTCGCCTCATGGATTCGAGATTCTTCGACTCGGCCGTTCGATCCCCATTATCGCGAATGGAAGTTTAGCGAAAGTGGCATTCAGTTTTAGTCTGGGGCGGCAAATTCGAAAAATGATGAGAGAACAAAAATTCGATGTGATTCATATCCATTGTCCGCTCACTCCTGTTCTTCCTCTTCTGATTCAACGTTACGCGGACTGTCCCATTATTGGACATGTTCATACTCTTTTAAAATCGAAGCCCTTTTTTTATTCCCTTTTTGAAAAGCATTTAAGTCGCTTTATGAACGATTTCGAAGGTCGGGTCTCGGTTTCGGAAGTTGCGGCGAAGCCTTTTCGAGAATGGTTTAAATGTGATTTTGTCGTGATTCCGAACGGTGTACCCATTGATGAATTTAAAACATCTCATCCGAAAATTCCGAAATTTGACGATGGAAAAATTAATTTGTTTTTCATTGGTCGAATGGAGCCTCGAAATGGGATTGCGGTTCTCATCGATGCCTTTCGAATCATTCATCGCGAAGCGCCAAATACAAGGCTCATTCTTGCGGGAGCCGGGCCCTTAAAAACTTTTTTCGAAGATTCGATTGAAGAAAGTTTGAAAGCGCATATCCATTTTATTGGTCCTATTCTAGAAGAAAAACCTCAGTACTTTGCGACGGCCGATATTAATATTTGTCCGACGACGCGAGTGGCTTCTTTGGGTGTTACCTTATTGGAAAGCATGGCCTCTGGAAAACCCACCGTTGCCAGTGATATTCCGGCCTTCAACGAAACGGTGGATCCTGGAAAAGATGTTTTATTGGCCCATCCGGATAAGCCCGAGGAATTTGCGGCCCAAGTTTTAAGACTCATTCGTGAACCAGCACTCGGTCAGGTTTTAGCGAAACGCGCATTTAGCAAAATGGAAAAATTCTATTCGTGGGCCTCAATCATTCAGCGGGTCGATGAGTACACGAATCAAGTTCTTGGTCGAATCGCCCAACAAGATACCAAACGTGAATCGTTTTAAATCTCAAATTTCAGCTTTAGAAAAATGGAAAACGCGAGCGAAACCGCTTTTATTTATCTTAGGCGCCACCATCAGCCTGGTTTGTCTTTATTTAGCGTTTCGAAAGATTGATTGGAAGGAGTTTGGACGACAGTTTTTGTTGATGGATTTTGGAATTATTTTACTAGCTCTCCTTCTCGTCAATCTTCACAATCTTTTACTCGCCAAGCGTTGGCAATTATTGCTTAAGCCCCTTGGAAAGATTCGTTACTGGCAAGCTTTTTGGAGTTTAAGAATTTCGTTTTATTTTAATGCCACCCTGCCGGCACGGCTCGGAGAACCCTTTCGAGTTTTTTATTTAAACAAAGCCACTCGAATCGCCGTGACAAGAGCCCTTGGGGCCATGGGTGCCGATCGCTTTCTTGATTTCATTTCTCTCGTGATTCTCCTTTATATTTCCGCCGTCGTATTAGGAATGCGGGGAACGTTACCGCCCACAAAGGCCATTATCTTGATCAGTCTTTTTCTGATTATTTCTTTCATCGCGCTCGCACGTCTGCCCAAACATTCGAGGTGGAAGTGGCTCGATCATCTTTTGCAGCTACGAGCCAAACTTTTTGAGGGAATGACGCCTCTTTTGAAAGCGAAAGTTTTACTCCCCTCTCTCGCCATTAGTTTTATCGCGTGGTTCGTTGAAGCCTTGGTGATCGTCAGTTTTTGCTATGGAGTGGACGCCCCCATCTCTCTTTTTAAGGCCTTTATGATCAATGCCGCGATTACTCTTGCGATCGCCGTCCCTTCAAGCCCAGGCCATATCGGAACCTTTGAATTCGCAGCCATCACCATGCTTCGAATTTTCGGCTTCCCTTACGAAAAAGCCGCCACCGTCGCCATTCTTTATCATATGATTCAACTCATCCCCACCCTTATCATCGGGGCCTTCGGCTATCATTTCCATTTTTTAAAACTGCCTAAAAAAGATATTCATTTGGTGAAGAATGTCTCCGTCTCCCCATCAGAACTCAATCGTACTTCTAAGCAAATTGAGGGTTAAAGCCCTTAAGCTGCAGCCATAACTCATCGATATAACTTTACTTTTTTCTATATATACAATTTATAAAATATACTTTATAAATTGTATATGGCCGGAGACCCCGCTTAGGCTTAAAGGAACTGCACTATGTTTCATCGACAGCTTGTTTCCATTCTTCAAAAACGCCTCAAAGAAAAGACACCTCTGATTCAAGTGCTTTTAGGCCCCAGACAGATTGGGAAAACAACGGCTGTGCAAACCGCATTAAAGAACCAAGGTTTAATCTTTACAGCTGACTTACCGACATCCTTTGGACCAGAAATTGTTCAGGAGTGGTGGGATCAAGCTTTGAAAACTAAAAACAGCGTTCTGGTCATCGATGAAGTTCAAAAGATTGCAAACTGGAGTGAAGCAGTCAAACGTCTTTGGGATCAACCGTCAAAAAATCCCATTAAATTAGTTTTAACTGGCTCCTCTTCTCTTTTAGTTGAAAAGGGATTAAAAGAAACCTTAGCGGGTCGATTCGAATTGATTCGCGCCGAGCATTGGAACTTTAAAGAAGCAAACGAAATTCTAAATCTTACGTTGTCAGATTTTCTAGAGTTTGGATGTTATCCAGGATCAGTTCCCTTTTTAAAAGATAAGAATAGATGGGCTAGTTTCATACGTGACTCCATTGTAGAACCCGCGATTGGCCGAGATCTTCTTCAACTGCATCCTATCGATGATCCGGCATTACTTCGTCAGTTGTTGGGAGTTGCAGTGTCCGCTCCAGCCCAAGTTCTAAGCCTTCAAAAAATTCAAGGGCAGCTTCAAGGCCGTGGAACACTGCCGACGCTTCAACACTATTTGCACCTTCTTCAGGAAGCCTTTCTAATAACGGGAGTTGAGAAATACTCAATGTCGGCATTTCGAACTAGAAGAAGTTCACCTAAACTTATTATTCATGACAACGCTCTTATTAGAGCGTTTGAGCGACCCGTTACTTCACCCATTCAAACATTTCGAAAAGGGCAGTATTTAGAGAATGCGGTTGGAGCAAGATTTCTTGAGGCTGGTTGGGATGTCTTTTACTGGAAAGACCGCGATCTAGAGGTCGATTTTATTGTCCTGGGACCAGACGGACAAAAATGGGCCATTGAAGTTAAATCTGGAAAAGTCGGCGAGAAAGAACTGAAAGGACTTCAAATATTTTGCAAACGACATAAAGATTTCGAACCCCGCTTCATTTCTCTAAAAGATCAAAAGATAAGCGGCATTAAGAATTTGAACTTGGAAGAAATTCTATCCCTTCATAGAAATTATACGTCTTAAGACAACCCCACGAACCGAAAACCTTTTTGACGAAGGCCTTGGATGATCTGAGGCAAAGCCTCTACCGTCTGAGATCGATCTGGATCCGGGCGCGCTCCATGACCATCATGAAGGAGCAGAATCTCCCCTTCTTTTAAATTTAAGGAATATTTCACAATATGGTCCACTCCCGGCTTTCGCGAATCCCAAACACCCCTTCCCCACCCACAAATCTTAAGGTTCCTCATTTTGGCTTCTCTCACCGCAAAGAAATTTTTAAAACCATGAGGAAACCGAACTAAGCCAGAGTCCCTTATTCCTGCCCTTTCAAAGGCCTTTAAATTTTTTTCGAATTCATTTCGAATAAAGGCCGGCCCCTTAAGATGCAGTTTCGTATGCGAATAGGAATGAAAGCCAATGTCATGACCGTCTTCGTAAATTCGTCGAGCAATCTCAGGATGCCGTTCCACATTGGCTCCCACCAAAAAGAAACTGGCCCTCACCTTTTCGTTCTTTAAAACATCCAAAATCTTCAACGTCCACTCACTCGGCCCATCGTCAAAAGTAATCGAAACCACTCCAGGCCCTTTCGACTTCACATCGGTTACGGCCCGACCAAAAAAATTCCATTTCGGATAGATCATCTCGATAAACAGGAGAACTGTTCCCAGGAACAAAAATCCAAGAGCCCAGTCGACGTAAAACAAAACTAAAAATGCAGCCAACGCCGCAATACTCCACAAAGCAATTCTCAGCTTAACGTTCAGGGGCATAGTTTTAGATAGCACTACTTTCAAGCCATTGATTTAAATTGTCATAGGCTTTCTGAGCTTTCTCGAATTCAGCCTGAGCCGTGGGAGACGGATTTCGATCGGGATGGGATTCCCAAACAGCCTTGCGATGTTGCTTTTTCAAGATTTCTCGTTGAGTTGTTAAGTCTGAAGCGAAAAATGAATCGGCATCTTCGATACCTAGATCTTCAAGAGACTTTAAAATCTCTTTCGACGTTATATCCTTCTCCACTG
>CAZSZT010000141.1:0-5274 GCA_964611175.1 uncultured Bacteriovoracaceae bacterium | reverse complement strand
GGGTGGCAAAATTGCCCACGTCATTCAGGAGTTTAAGGGCCTTGAAGGAGATGGCAAAGAGGTCGTGCTTCATGCTCATGCCCTGGTGAAAATCGGTTTTTTCGATATGGAAGTGCGAAAGCTCATTGAGCCTCCAGCGGACTGGCTGAAGACTATCGGCGTTCGGTAAGTCTTTAAAAATCCTAGGTGATCTTTACAAAAAAAATTGGCAATCTGAAACGACACTTAAGTTCCGAACTTTTTTGACAATATAGATTCCCAGGTAGCTCAGGGGTAGAGCAGGTGGCTGTTAACCACCTTGTCGGGGGTTCGAATCCCTCCCTGGGAGCATTTTAAGCCATTTATAAACGAAATCATAAAAATTGAGCCATGCATGTCAGGCGGGTGTCAGAAAAATAAGCCCGAGATTCATCGGTTACAAACGTATCTTTGATTCTCTGAAGTCCAAAGGATGGGCGTAAATCTCCAAAATTTTGCCTCCAGGCAACTCGACTTACGATCATATACTTTATTTATGGCAAATTTTCTGAGCGGAATAACAATTTCGGGCTTCATTTACTTAATCGTTCGCGAACTACTTTCGGGAATACGCGACGTCTTTAAGGATCGAGTAACCAAAGTCAAACTACTAAAATCTCTAGAATTTGAAATTAGTGAAGCTTCCCAAAACATTGAAGACTTCTTCAGCACGCTTCAAACATTAGTTGAGGACAATAAAACTGCTCAAAATGGGCAATACCGTTATCGGCCATTTTTTCCAAATTCTTCAAACGAAGTCTATCGACAAAACATTGCTCGCATTCAACACATCATGTTTTCAAGCGGATCCGAGAATTATCGCAGAATCAGAAAATTTTACGATCTGGTTGATGCTCATCAATCTCTTTTGGCTCTGTATCGAGAACGCTATGGGGGAAATCTCGCATTAACATCGAGCAAAGATCCACACGTCGGTTTCCTAGAAAAAGCGAAGGCATCTGGCTTGAACGAGTGTTCTAGCGTTAAGGTTGAAGCTCTCACCGAGATTCAGAAGGTGAGAGAATCTGGGCACTGGAGAACTTTAAAGAAAAAACCTGTTTACTTGCTAGTCAAAGTTTTTCTGTTTCTGCTGATCATCTTCGTTCCGGATAAAGATGCATTATAGAGGAAACAGCGATCAGCGAGTCTGATTACAAATAAACGATGAGCATCAGAAGAACCATTGACGACTTTAAGAAGATTGCAAAACGACGCGGGGGTATTTGTCTGAGCACTTCCTTTTCGAGCCTTAATTCGCTCCTGCGATTTTCATGTAAAAAAGGACATATTTGGGAAACAAAAGCAGCGTATCTTATAGATCGAGACGGAAAACCAGGAACTTGGTGTCCAGACTGTGCTCCTAATAAAAAGTTAACGCTCAAAGATTTACATATAATGGCAAAATCTCGTCGAGGGAAATGCCTGGCTAAGAAGTATGTTCGTTCATCAGATAAAGTAGAATGGGAATGCAAACAAGGTCATCGGTGGTTTGCCGCTTCAGGTGCCGTACTCAATGGCACATGGTGCCCTAGATGCGCTGGAAATGCTGTAAAAACAATCGAAGAGATGAACGATTGGGCCCTAAAAAGAGGAGGTGTATGTGTTTCAAAAAAATATATGGGAATTTTCAAGAAACTAAAGTGGAAGTGCTCCAAAAACCACTCCTTTGAGATGAGCCCTCAAAAAGTGAAAAGGGGTCAATGGTGCTCCTCATGTGATCAAACCTATATAGGTGAAACGATAACGCGGATTTTCATAGAAGCTATTACCGGCAAAAAATTTCCGCGCTCTTATCCTGCTTGGCTAATTTCATCTAATGGCACACAGCTCGAGTTGGATGGCTATTCCAAGACTTTAAAAATCGCATTTGAACATCATGGTGAGCAGCATTTTTCAGCGAACCCTTATTTTTTCTCGAAAAAAACAAAGACCTTTGAGAAACGACTCGCCTATGACTCTCAAAAGCGAAGATTGTGCAGGGAAAATGGAGTTCATCTGATTGAGATACCTGAACTGTTTTCGCGGACACGGATCGAAGACCTTCAGACTCTTTTAGTTTCAGAGCTCTTAAGAGCTGGATGCCCCAGAAATAATGTTAGAATAAAACGGCGCATCCATTGGGAACGAGTATTTCATAAAAAGAATGATGATCGAATGTTGCAGATTCAAAGGCTGATTGAAGCACGAGGGGGGCGCTGCCTGTCCCCATCCTACATTAATAGCGTCACCAAGATGCAATTCAGATGTGCGTCCCATCACACTTTTTTAATGAATGCTAATAAGGTGAAAGAAGGATCATGGTGTCCTAAATGCTACGAAAATCGTAAAGGAGATACACTTCGACTTGAATTGGAAGATGCCCAGAGTATGGCCCGAAAAAATGGCGGCCTCTGTCTCGCAACAAAATATATAAATGCTCGTAGTCCTATGCTTTGGCAGTGCAAGTGCGGCCACAAATGGTGGGCCCCATATGGAAACATTGCGCGGGGGAGTTGGTGTCGACCATGTCGAAGGGCGCAAGCAGCTCGCTCCCGTCGATATGAAATTACGAAATTTCATCGCATTGCGAAAAAACGCGGTGGAAAACTTCGCTCTAAGAAGTATCTCGGCATCTTAGAAAAGCACGAATGGGAGTGCAGAAAAGGGCACCGTTGGATGGCATCAGCTTCAAACGTACTCAGGGGAACATGGTGTCCAACGTGCGCCCATTTGAACCGCACTCAAGATTGAGCTAAATACGATTCATAACTCTACTGCTTAACAGACACCTATTCAGTACTATTTGTAGTATAAAAGTAGTATGGCATTTGAAAGAGGTCACAGGAAATTCGGTGGCCGAAAAAGAGGGGTGAAAAACAAACGACTTCGCGCCGCTTCCGAAGTTTTTGAAAAACTCGCCTTCAATTCCCTCGAAAAAGCGATTCATCTGATCGACGACGAAAACGTTGAAATGCAGCATCGCGTCGGACTTCTTAAAGAGGTCATGAAATATCAGTTCCCCCAACTTCGTTCGGTTGAACATATCGGCGATCGGAATAATTTGAAGGTCATTGAAAGTCGCCGAAACATCTTGGTTCAGATTTTCCAAGACAAAGGCTCCATGAAGGCCATCGAAAGCATTGCTGAAAGAGTCGCCATTGATGAATGACTCTCTCAATGCTGCTTTAAGTGAAGCTTGGAGACTTTTTCCTCATACGTTTGCAAGTAAAGCTTCTCGTGGACGATGGAAGCCATACGATTACCTTAAGCTCATTAGCCGTGAAATTGTTGATGCCATCTCAGCCGGTCGCGGCAGAATCATTGTTGAACTCCCGGTTCGACACGGGAAATCGGAGTTCATCTCCTATTGGACCCCGACATGGTTTCTCGATTTGTTTCCTCAGAAGAGAGTGATTCTGACTTCCTACGAGGCGGACTTCGCGGCCACGTGGGGGCGTAAAGTGCGAAATGAAATCGAAACGAATGAACTTCTAAGCGTGAAACTTCGTCAAGACTCTCATGCCGCAAACCGATTCGAGACGGCTGATGGTGGAGGCATGATTACTGCTGGTGTCGGAGGCCCAATTACGGGTCGAGGCGGAGACTTAATTGTTGTCGATGATCCGATAAAAAATGAACAAGAAGCGATGAGTGAGCTTCGGAGAAAGCGAATCATTGATTGGTTCAATTCCACGCTTTACACACGCTGCGAACCTAATGCGACGATTGTCGTTCTCATGGCGCGATGGCACGAAGAGGATTTGGCTGGGTATCTTAAAGAAACTCATCAAGATAAGTGGCGTCTCATTTCGCTCCCAGCCGTTGCGGAAGAAAATGACATCCTGGGGCGAAAGCCAGGACAGGCTCTTTGTCCTGATCGTTACGGCGAAGAAGATTTAGAAAACATTAGAGTTGCTGTGGGTCCTCGTGTTTGGTCTGCCATTTATCAACAGCGACCTACTCCCATGGAGGGTGAAATATGGAGAAGAAGTGCGTGGAAATTCTATTCTCAAAATCCCGCTGTCTTTGATGAAATTATTCAGAGCTGGGATATGACTTTCTGCGACTCCGAAAGCTCTGACTTTGTCGTGGGTCAGGTGTGGGGACGGCGCGGACCTCTAAAGTATTTGCTTGATGAGCGACGTGGCCGATGGAGTTTTACCGATACGCTTTCACAATTCGTTGAGCTTAGTAAAAAGTGGCCAACGGCCTATTGCAAGCTGGTTGAAAGTAAAGCAAACGGGTTTGCCATTGAGAATCAACTTCGATCAAAGATTACAGGGATCAGGCTAGTAAACCCACAGGGAAATAAAGTCGCTAGAGCTACGGCCTGTGAACCTCAAATTGAATCAGGGCATGTTCATTTGCCAGACCCAAAATTCTACCCATGGGTAAATGAGTTTATTGAAGAAGCCTCATCGTTTCCGAGGGGCAAACACGATGACCGCGTCGATGCGGCAAGTCAGGCTCTTAATTTTTTGGAAGAGAAAAACAGTTCGATTTCATATTTAAGGAAACTTACATCCTGCTGAAACTAATCCCTTAGAATTTTAATTAAAAATCGCTGAGTTTTTTCGCGTTGGCTTCAGCAAGTATCTCCTTGTGCACCCGTGTCGGCAAAAACATCCATACGATCACGCCTTCATGAGCGTCCACGGCAACCACAGATGTAATACCATTTTCAAAATGCCACGTCGCTTCGGGGACCCATGTGCCATCGTAAATCTTCGTATCCAAGAGTTCGTTTCTGTTCTGCTCCATCGCTTGGTCTGATCGATCATAAATCTGGGCCAGAGTTTCGGCATTTTTATTACTCCGAAATCTTTCTCTTAAAGTAGATGAGAATCCCTTGGTTGCATTTAGATTTGGTGGGGCGGTAATTTTGGTTGGTTTGCCATATTTATCTTTCATTTGATCGACTACTCGCTCCCAGTAGAGCGAAAGCGAATTTTGATTTATAGGGATTGTTGCTGTAAATCCGATAAATTTATCCTGATTGAAACTTGCAAACATCAGAACGTTTTTGAATCCGGCATAAGTTCCTTCGTAGTGCTGTGATCGACTTAGATGCTTATTCGTTAACTTCTCTTCTTTCAAAAATTTATATTTTTTTGAGAAAGAAGTTTTTAACTCGGCAGTCGAAGCACCCCAATTAACGCCTGATATACCTTCATGGGCCTCAGCAAAAATGCATGTTGGTGTAAAAACTAACGCCAGAATTATATTTTTCATTTACCTCGATCCTTCTGCTAAACGATTCGCATCAGTGCTTTCAAA
>CAZSZT010000140.1:0-5301 GCA_964611175.1 uncultured Bacteriovoracaceae bacterium | reverse complement strand
TTTCCGATTTGCCGGCAAGTATTCCTCGAGCGGTAAGATAAAGATGAAGGAACCCTAAGACGGCTGACTTCGAGCCAGATAGTAAATTAATAAAAAAGAAAGCGATCAGAAACCATTTCATTTTTTTTTGTTGAAATGACAGGTAATGGAACAGGCTTAAATATCCGACAATAAATCCACTTCCGGTCTTTAAAATATCCAAAACTCGAAGCTTATTCGCAAAAAGGATTCTCTGGTCCGAAGATTGCGTACCTAGATTTAGGGTTAAAAAAAACAGACTGGTCCCAAGAAATACACAGAATGCAATGACAAATACCTGGTAAGACGTATCCTGGGAGGTAACGGTCTGAACATTTTCTCTTAATTTAATTCGAAACTTCTTAACGTTTGTTAGGCTTCCTATGGCGAAGATGCCTAAATAAAAAGAGATTATAATCGGAATCACTTCGTATATGCCGTGCTCAGGGAATACCTCTGTTCGATGTAAGAAATAGATGAGTCCAATGCTGAGGCTTACTAAAATATTAGTGCTTCCGATGTCGTCCAGAAGGCTAACGCGGTAACGGTTTGTTAACAGAGTGGCCAGGAACCACGTAAAGAAAACAAATGCCACCCCCATCAGGGACTCTTGGAAGTTTAGCGGGATAAAATGCACTTTCTAATTGGCTAGCAATTTTGACTTTAAAAAGCTAGCCTCACGAACTATGGGTAAAATTATGGTCACAGGGGGAGCCGGATTTATAGGATCGGCTCTGGTTAGGCATCTTATATCTGATACGGAAAACGAGATTTTAAATATCGATAAGCTTACTTATTCGGGAAGCTTATTGTCTCTAAGTGGGGTCGAGCATTCTAAACGTTATCAATTCATTAAGGCTGATATTGCGGACAAAGGCAAAATTCAAGACGCTCTAAACCGATTTCAACCCGATACCATTATGCATTTGGCGGCGGAGTCTCATGTGGATCGTTCCATTGATGGTCCCGAAGATTTTATTCAAACAAATATCGTGGGCACCTTTCGTTTGCTCGAATCCGCGAGGCAATACTTTCAGGGGTTGAATGAAGAAAAGCGAACGAAATTTAGATTCCTTCATATTTCTACCGATGAGGTTTTTGGATCGCTTGGAAGAACTGGATTTTTTTCCGAATCGACTTCTTATGATCCGCGATCTCCTTACTCAGCGTCGAAGGCTGCTTCGGATCATTTGGTACGAGCATGGAATCATACCTATAAATTGCCTATTTTAATTACGAATTGTTCGAATAATTATGGACCGTACCAATTTCCTGAAAAATTAATTCCAGTAGTAATTTTGAATGCTCTCCATGAAAAGCAAATTCCCGTGTACGGTCAGGGATTAAATATTAGAGATTGGCTTTTTGTCGATGATCACGTTCATGCTCTGATGCGAGTCGTATCTCAAGGAAAGGTCGGTGAAACTTATTTAATTTCTGGTCGAAACGAAAAGACGAATATTGAACTTGTAAAATTAATTTGTTCGCATCTTGATCGCTTAAAACCGAGAAGCCATGGAAAAAAATACTCAGATTTAATTACCTTTGTTCAGGATCGACCCGGACATGATCTTCGGTACGCTGTCGATTCAACGAAGATTCAAAAAGAACTAGGTTGGTCGCCCAAGTTTTCATTTGAAGAAGGTATTCATGCAACCGTCGAATGGTATCTTAAAAATCAAGAATGGTGTGATGCCGTTTCATCTAAGCAATACGAACAGAGGTTGGGGCTCAAGCAAGTATTATCGTCCGAAGCTCGTTAGAGTACGTTGCTTAATCAAAGAGCTTTGTGGGGGGTAAATCTTTAAGTCTAAAGCCTTGACCATCCTTAGGAGACATAATGGGATTTTCAATTGGCCACTGAATGTTCAGATCTGGATCGTTCCACAAGAGAGAACATTCTGTTTTTGGATTATAAAAATCATCGCACTTATACAAAATGCTGGCAGATTCGCTAAGAACTTGGAATCCATGAGCAAATCCTTCGGGAACAAATAATTGTTTCCGGGTTGCGGCCTTTACTTCAAAGCATTCCCATTGACCAAAAGTTGGGGAGCTTCTTCGGAGATCCACAACAACATCATAAATTTCACCCGAAAGTACGCATACGAGTTTAGCTTGTGGCTGCGGATTTTGAAAATGAAGTCCTCGTAAAACTCCCCGACATGAAAATGAAATATTGTCCTGAACAAATTTTCTGGAGATTTGAAAGCTTTCAAAAGTTTTTTCATTATGGACCTCATAAAAGAAGCCTCGGCTATCTTCGAAAACGGTGGGTTCGATGATTTTTACCCCATTTAATTTTCCAGAAAAAATATTCGGCATTTTATCAAACCATCTCCAAAAGATATCGACCGTAACTTGAATCTTTCATGGGCTGCGCCAATTCTCTTAATTGAGAGGCGTTGATCCAGCCCTTCTGGTACGCAATTTCTTCAATACATGCAATTTTAAGACCCTGTCTTGCTTCAATCGTTTCAATAAAATTAGAAGCCTGGAAAAGACTTTCGTGTGTTCCTGTATCGAGCCAAGCTGTTCCTCTTCCAAGTTGCATAAGGCGTATCCTGGTTTCTTTAAGATAAATATTGTGAACATCCGTAATTTCAAGTTCTCCTCGAGGAGAAGGTTTGAGTTGTTTGGCAATTTGAACAACATCATTTGTATAAAAATAAAGGCCAGTCACGGCGATATTGGATTTTGGAAGCTTTGGTTTTTCTTCAATAGAAATCACTTCACCCGAAGGCTTTACTTCGGCCACTCCATATCGATAGGCGTCTTTGACGGTTTGTCCAAAAACCGTAGCTCCTGGATTGTTCGTTTGAGATTCAATCAGGATCTTCGGCATTCCGTGACCATAAAAAATATTATCTCCAAGAATGAGGCATACGGAATCAGGTCCAATAAAATCCTCCCCAATAAGAAAGGATTGAGCCAGCCCCTCTGGTTTGGGTTGTACAGCGTATCTTAGCCGCATTCCCAGTTCTTCTCCTGAACCGAGGAGATTTTGAAATCTAGGAATATCGTGAGGAGTTGAAATGATCAAAACCTCCCGAATATTGGCAAGCATCAATGTCGACAGTGGATAATAGATCATCGGTTTGTCATAAATCGGAAGCAATTGTTTGCTAATAACCTTAGTGGCTGGATAAAGACGGGTTCCACTACCGCCCGCTAAAATAATACCCTTCATTGTTATTGTGTATAGCCCAAGGTTTTCCTAATTGCCGATAGAAATTTATTACTTTGTTTAAAAGGTCTTCGTAGCCCCAAGAAGAACGCTAAACTCGTTTGTATCTCGTCCAAAATAGTTCTCTTTAGTTAAGATTCTTGAATACCCCCCCGCAGCCTCATAGATAAGGCTTAAGGAGCTTTTGTATTTTAAGTGAGTGCTTAGGCTATACCGATCCTCATCGCCAGCGTACCAGGGCCGATAGGCCGTCATGGGGACGCCGTCCATCTGCGCCGAGCGTTCTCGTCTTTCCCACGCCCCCAAAATGGAAGAAGAGAAACTTTTCGACCACAAATGCTTAAGCTGTGCATAAAGACCCCGGCCATCCCGACCAATGGGATGGCCCATAATTCTTCCATCATTGGAAAATCCCGAGGGCCAGGTTTGATGGTAATAGATCGCATTGCTCGTTCGGACATACTCCAAATTAAGAGTCGATTCTGACGTTTTATTTAATAAAATTTGTGTCCCGTACAGGAAAGAATAACTCTTTCTAAGAATATATCGAATACTTCCGCAACAATCTTCCAAATGATGTTCGGAGTAGAAAACGGTGGGGATAGTCCAATCTGGAAATCGAAGTCGAAAATCGATGGCGGCAAATCGATTCGTTACATTACTTGACTGATGGGGAAGATCACCGAAGTTTCGCCTTCCGCCGAGCAATTCAATGAGAATATGTGTTATAGGAGCGGAAGGAATGCCTTTGCCGGCAAGCTGATAGAGAAATCCCACATTGAATTCAAAATGCGGATGAGGCATTACGCCTACTCGAAGTCCAGTCATATGGTCATGATGTGGAGCCCGATCATCATTAAGGATGGAATAAAAGACCTCGGCTTTTAGGTAGCCCAGATACTTAAAAATACTGGGCCACTGAAGAGGAGTTGTTGAAATCTGTACGGAGTCTAGAGACGTCGCATTTTCTGAAAGAAATAACGGCCCCACGAACGACTGGCCCCAATACATCGGTTTTCTTCCAACCGAAAGGATGAGTTTGCGAAATCTTAGCTCCGCATAGGCCTTTTGGAGATGGTACCATCCTGGATTACTCGGGCGCACATTGTAGGCGGCGAGCCCACCATAAACGGATAGCTTAGAGAAAAACCAAGAATTTGGCTTCCATTGGCCCTCGATAAAGGAAAAAAAACTTTCGCCAAGAGGAGGATCAAAGCCCTGGCTTCCCATAAGTGAGGTTTGCGTATGGTAGGTCGGGAATTCAGTGGTTCCGATGGTGGGCGCGAGACTCGGGCTATCTCTCATGCTCAGAGTATAAAGACCAATTGTTAATTTACTTCTTGCGTTCGGCTCTTCAAAGGAATTCCAACTGAAGCCATGAAAAGTTCTTCGTGCTCTTTCACATTCGGGGCTGAGATGACAAAGCTCTAAAGAATATCGATCCACTTCCTCTTGTGTAGAGATTAGAGACAGTCCGTAAGCGGAACTCGCTAAGGAGAGAAAAGCGATTAAAACAGGAATTTGAATTTTGATTTTCATCCAAGCCAACCGATCTAACCGGTTGATCTCGCTTGTTTTCTACTCGAAGGTCGTTCTCGTATTCCGTAGATCTGTTTTTCGACGAGGTCCAAATCGGCATCCATCATGACATCCACAAGCTGATTAAAATTGGTCTTTGGTTTCCATTTCAAAAGCCGCTTCGCTTTGGTTGCATCGCCGAGCAAGAGATCGACTTCCGTAGGACGAAAATATCGAGAGTCAATCTCGACAACTTTTTTCCAGTTTATTTTCGCCCGATCGGCGGCCCGTTCCAAAAATTCTTTTACGGAGTGTGTTTCGCCGGTCGCAATCACAAAGTCTTCGGGTTTTTTATATTGCATCATAAGCCACATGGCCTCGACGTAGTCTTTCGCAAACCCCCAATCTCTCTTGGCATCTAAATTTCCAAGATAGAGCTTATCCTGCAAACCGTGTTTAATTTTTGAGAGGCCCATCGTAATTTTTCGAGTGACTAAGGTCTCTCCTCGACGGGGAGATTCATGATTAAACAAAATGCCATTGACGCCGAATAAATCGTAAGCCTCTCGATAATTTTG
>CAZSZT010000139.1:1940-5329 GCA_964611175.1 uncultured Bacteriovoracaceae bacterium | reverse complement strand
TTGCTTCGGGGCTTGTGGGTTTTTGATTCGTCGCAACGCTTTGTCCCTCCTCATTTGTCTGGAACTTATGTTAAGTGCTGTCAATATCGCTTTTGTGGCGTTTTCCCGACTCCATCAAAATGAGGGAGGGCATATTTTATATTTTTTAGTGATCACGGTTGCTGCCTGTGAAAGTGCCGTTGGGCTTGCTCTCACCCTTAATTTTTTTCGGTTAAAGAAAAACATTCGATTGGATGAAGCGAGGAGCCTCGAAGGATGAACGAGAATCTCACAGTCCTGGCTGCATCGGCGGTTCTTTTGCCGCTCGTTGGAAGTTGTTTTTGGTTTTGGGTCGGAAGGAAATGGGGGGAAAAAGCGGTTTCGATTGGGGCTGTTTCATTTCTATTAGTGAGTTTCTTGTGCACCGTCGGAATGTTTTTGTCCGTAAAGACATCGGCTCGAATTCCTTTCTTTCATTGGTTCCAAATTCAACCCGGTTCTTCCATATCCTTTTCGTTTCTGATGGATCCACTTTCTTTGGCGCTGGGCTTGATCGTCACTGGCGTTGGATCTCTTATCCATCTGTACGCGGTCGGTTATATGAAGGGCGATCCTTCGTTTGGAAGGTTTTTTTCTTATCTTAATCTCTTTGTCTTTTCGATGCTGATGTTGATTTGGAGCGATTCCCTTCTCGGGTTATTTCTTGGCTGGGAAGGCGTAGGGCTCTGCTCCTATTTGCTGATTAGTTTTTGGTTTTCCGATGAAGCCAATGCCTCGGCCGGAAAAAAAGCTTTCATTGTCAATCGAGTGGGGGACTTTGGTTTTCTTCTCGCGATCTTTGCCCTCAACCGTGCTTGCGGAAACCTTCAAATACCGGAACTTCTGCAATGGGTACAAAGTGGAAATATCAGTGCCGATCAAATTTTTTGGACGAAATTTGCGTGCTTTGG
This sequence comes from uncultured Bacteriovoracaceae bacterium, assembly GCA_964611175.1. Lineage (GTDB taxonomy): Bacteria > Bdellovibrionota > UBA2394 > UBA2394 > UBA2394 > CAZSZT01. The sequence continues at coordinate 4,400 of CAZSZT010000139.1, read as the reverse complement.
CTTGGTTTTAGGGGCGGCCGGAAAATCGGCACAAATTCCTTTGTATGTTTGGCTGCCCGATGCGATGGCCGGCCCAACACCGGTTTCGGCTCTTATTCACGCGGCAACGATGGTCACGGCGGGCGTTTATATGATGTGCCGGCTTCAGCCTTTATTTCTGATTCACCTCGATGTTTTGGAAGTTGTTGGATTGATGGGCGCGTTGACGGCATTTTTTGCGGCGACGATCGCCATTTTTCAAAATGATATCAAAAAGGTTTTGGCCTATTCGACCATTTCACAACTTGGATATATGTTTTTGGCGGTCGGTCTTGTTGCGCCTGTAGCGGCTTATTTTCATTTGATCACCCACGCTTTTTTTAAAGCTCTTTTATTTTTAGGGGCGGGCTCCGTTATTCACGGACTTCATCATGAACAAGATATGCGGAAAATGGGGGGGTTACGAAAGTCAATGCCCGTTACCTTTTGGTCGATGACCATTGGTGTGCTCGCCATCGCGGGAGTTCCGCCGCTGTCGGGATTTGTAAGCAAAGACGAGATTCTTCATTTTGCCGCCCACTCTCATCGACCTTGGATTTCCTTTTTGGCCTTTGCCACTGCTTTTATGACGGCCTTTTATATGGGGCGACTTTGGGTGATGACTTTTTTTGGAAAGTTTAGAGGACATCATCACGCTCATGAATCTCCTTGGACCATGACAGGCGTTCTCGCGGTTCTCGCGGTTCTTTCGGTTTTTGGAGGTGCGCTCAATTGGCCCCATCTGTGGGGAGGGACGGGATGGTTGGAAAATTATCTTGGAAGTGTCGTCACTCAAATACCAGCGGAGGTTAGTCCCGAGGCCTTTGTGGCCTCGTTGAAGCTTGCGGGCCTCTCCTCTCTCATGGGGGCGACGGCTTTGGTTTTGGCGTGGTTCGTCACTCGCGATTATCGAGAAACAAAGAAAAAATCTTCGGCCTTTCGATTGCTTGAGAACAAATATTATGTGGATGAAATTTACAATTTTTTAGTGGTCTCCAATCTTAAACGCATTGGAGATCTTCTCTGGAAGGTCGTCGATGTCGGTATCATCGATGGATTTTTAAATGCACTCGCATCGATTTCAAATCAGATGAGTCAGCGGTTAAGAAGACTTCAAACGGGATTATTACAGCAATATGTTTTTTGGGTTTGGCTGGGAGTGATCTTACTACTTTTGGGAGCATGGACGTATTAATAAAATGCTAACAGAAAACTACTTATTACTTTTGATCTTATTTCCTTTTTTTTCGTCTTTTGTCGTTGCGGTAACGCAAAAGCGTGCGGTCTCTTGGACATCTATTGCCCTCGCCTTTTTCTATCTTCTGATGGTGACGATGGGATGGTCCGTCGGAGAGCTTCGCTATTCTGCGGATTGGTTTACTCCCCTAGGACTTCGTTATGGGCTTTATTTGGATTCCTATTCTTATTTTCTTATTTTACTTTCCGCCTTTTTGACTTTCCTTTCGCTTTTTTATTCGAAGCGGGTGATTAAAGAGAAAATTGCCGCCTACCATTCCCTCTTTCACGCGCTTCAAGCGACCGTTGTGGCCACCCTGCTCAGTGAGGACCTTGTTTTCTTTTATATTTTTTGGGAGGCGATGCTCATTCCGATGTATTTCATCATCGGGATCTGGGGAGGTCAGCGTCGGTTTTACGCCACGATGAAATTTTTCTTGTTCACTTTTGCGGGATCTCTCTTGATGCTCTTGGGACTTATTTTTACTTACATTATTTACTTTCGAGAAACCGGTGAATGGACGGCGTCTTTTGCAACATTACAGACCTATTTTCAACACCACCCGCTTCCGTTTGATTGGCAAAAATGGATTTTCTTAAGTTTCATTATTTCTTTTGCCATTAAAGTGCCTCTTTTTCCCTTTCATACGTGGCTTCCCGATGCTCACGTGGAAGCGCCCACAGCGGGGTCCGTGATCCTGGCAGGAGTTTTACTCAAAATGGGAACCTATGGTTTGATGAGATTTGCAGTCCCTCTTTTTCCGGAAGCTGCGATAGCGTACGCAGCCCCCCTTTGTTTTTTGTCAGTCGTTGGAATTATTTTGGGAGCCCTGGTGGCTTGGAGGCAGACGGACATTAAGAAATTAATCGCTTATAGTTCTGTCAGCCATTTGGGTTTTGTAACCCTTGGAATTTTTATGATGACCGAGACGGGGTGGAATGGCGCCTATCTCCAGATGATTAATCATGGGATTTCCACGGGGGCCCTTTTCTTTCTTGTGGGGTTTCTCTACGATCAAAGGCATACGCGGGATTTGAAAGCTTATGGCGGTTTGGCGAAAGTTCTTCCTGGTTATTCTGTTATTCTTGTGATCGTTACTCTTAGCTCGGTGGCTCTTCCTGGTACGAACGGATTTGTGGGGGAATTTCTTATTCTTGTCGGAAGTTTTCAGTCTCAAGTCGCCTCATGGGCGTGGATTATTCCAG
>CAZSZT010000139.1:0-1930 GCA_964611175.1 uncultured Bacteriovoracaceae bacterium | reverse complement strand
CAGCCGGTTTAGGGGTGATTTTCGGGGCCATTTATATGCTCCATTTGGTCCAAAACCTTTGCTTCGGAAATCCATCGTCCAAGGAAGTAGAAACGATGAAGGATTTTGCTTGGAGGGAATGGGTCATTTATATTCCTTTAATTGTTCTTATTTTTGCCATCGGGTTATTTCCCGAATGGATCCTGGGACCCATTCGGGACAAAACAACGACACTTTTTTCAAGTATTTCATGGGTGGTGAGGTAAGTATGTTTGAAATACTCATTCGAGATTCCATTTTAGCACTCCCCTTTTTGGGATGGATTGCCCTTGCTCTTATCGTTCTTTGTTTTCAAATTTTGTGGTCCAATAGTTGGCTCAGTTTAACGACGGCGATAGTCGGGCTTTTAGCGTTGATTGGATTAAGTGTGCTGAATTTTGATCCGGGGCTGAGTCGAGAAATTTTCTCGGGAGCAGCGGTTGTCGATTACTTGTCTCAAACATTTAATCTTATGGCTCTTGTTTCCGTTTTAGCGCTTATCCTCCTGATGATCCCTGGATTTAATTCTCCGGTCAAAAATGTTAAGTCGAGTTATGAACAACTTCCGGAATTTCTTATTTGTCTGATTTTGTCTGGTTTTGGCGTAAGCGTTTTAGGCGCGGCTCGAGATTTAAGTTCGTTGTTTTTGGGGCTTGAGATTTTATCCATAGGGGTCTATTGCCTGTGCGGGTTTTATAGAACAGAGATTCGTTCCACCGAGTCGGCATTTAAATATCTTTTGATCGGGGCCTTTTCGACGGTGATTTTTTTATATGGAATTGCTTTTATCTACGGAGCGACCGGCTCCACCCAATACGTCGAAATCGCGGAAAAAATAGGTAAGGGCGCGCCGATTCTGGTTTTGATGGGAAGCGTTTTCATTGTGGCTGGGATTGCTTTTAAGATGGCGCTCGTTCCTTTTCATCTTTATACGCCCGACGTTTATGAAGGCGCGCCGACTCCGGTAACAAGTTATATCGCAAGCGTTGTGAAAATTGGAGCGGCGGCGGCCGGTCTCCGTGTTTTTTGGGAAGTTCTTGGTCCGGTTTTTCATTATTGGCAACCGTTTTGGGTGGGGTTGTGCGTTCTCTCTATTTTGGTTGGCAACCTTGGAGCTCTTCAGCAGAAAACCATTAAAAAACTCTTGGCTTTTTCGAGTATTTCTCACGGGGGGTTTATCGGACTCGGAATGGTTGTCGCACAGGCTCAGCAAGGTGGACTGTTTCCGCTGCTTTGTTATCTCGTCGTCTATACGGCGATGACGTTTGGCGTGTTTTCTTTGCTTACTTATATGGAGAATCGCGAAGAGATTTTTCTTGTGGAGGACCTTAAAGGTTTGGGACAACGAAAAGTTTTGTGGGGACTTCTCTTTGGAATTTTCATTTTAAGTTTAGCCGGCTTGCCACCGTTTGCTGGTTTTATGATTAAATTCTGGGTACTTCAGGCTTTACTTGCGCAGGGTTTCATCGTTGTTTCCATCCTCGCCATTGTTGGTTCCGTGATTGGAGCGGCTTATTATCTTCGAATTCTTATGCTTTTATTTATGGTTGAGCCCGAAGGACGGGCCATCCGTTGGGGCAATGCACCGAAAAATTTTTATTCCACTTGGATTTTATTATTCTTTGCCACGGCCATAACCCTTCTTGGAGGGCTTAGGCCGTCTATTTACGCGGATTGGATTTTAACGGCTCTAGCGTTAAAATAAGGAAGCGATCAAAAAACGCTGAAAGGGGATTTTCTTGAGCTCGGAGAAGTCTGACGGGGGAGCAGACGATCTACTATCTCAACTGATGGATTTGGAGGATAAGGGTAAATCCGAATCTTCAAAACCCGAATCAAGACCAGATTTATTTAGCGGTCCGACTCGCGTGGAAGACGCGCCCCATGATTCTACCGAAATGATCAAGCCGGA
>CAZSZT010000138.1:0-5425 GCA_964611175.1 uncultured Bacteriovoracaceae bacterium | reverse complement strand
GTGAACGTATGCTCGGACTTTTTTTCGTTTGCGTCATAAACTTCACCCGGAAATTCTTTGTAATAACGATAAGGAACTTGCAAAGCCTCCTCCGTATAATGAAGGTAAGTGGCTCCGCCTTCAAATTCTGTTCCCATAGAAAGATTAATCGCCTCCATTTCGAAAAGTTTTTCGTAAGCCGAACCGGGTCCAAAAGATGACAAACTAAAAGCCGAAGCAAAGAGATCGGCGTATTTTCCCATACAACTCAAAGAATGAATGGGGTGAAGACTTCGCTTCACTCCTTGAAGCTTTCTAAAATATTCCGTCAGCGCCCCCGTTTCCGCGGGTGTTGATTGAGAGTGCCAAACCTTTTGAGAGGGATAGGAAAAAGTAAAAGCCGGCATTAAAAGCGTTGCCTGAGGACCGGCCCATTCTTGAATTAGAGAGAAGAGTCCGTCTAAGCCTTTCTCAATCAGACCAAATTTCAAAAGCCCAGAATGAATAATGAGAATCGGTTCTTGGGGCAGAGAAAATCGTGAAAAAATATCACGAAAATCTTTGAGACTTGTTTTAAGCATTCCGAATACTCGATTTCTTAAACCGATCGGAGACCGGCAAATGGTCCATAAAAACAAATTGTTGGGGAACCTTAAATCTCTCGAGTTTGGATTTACAATGTTCCTCTAACCGTTTTTTCGCTTCCGCGCGATCGATAGGATTTTTCAGTTCGATATGGGCGACGATCATATTTCCAATGAGCGCATTCTTCTTAGATCCGACGGTCGCGGCCCCCACAAAGTCGCATTCTAAAAGACAACTTTCAATTTCCGAAGGATAAACCTTTAGGCCTGAAACATTGATAATATCGGTGTTTCGCCCTTTGAAGCGAAGCCATTCTCCATCCTGCTCGACAATATCGTTCGTACAAAACCATTCATCTTTGGCTTCGATGAATTGGGGCGTTTTTGTTTCAAAGCTCAAATGCCCAAGCATCTTCGATTTACCTTTGATCCAAAGAATTTGATCAATTACCTTGGTCTGAAATTCCTCGCCTCCAACTTTGACCCAAGTTGTGTCATTGGAACGAGAAGTCGAGGCCATGACGCCCATTTCCGAAAGACCGTAAGTTTGTTTGAACTTTACCTGTGGAAAACAATCCACAAGCTTCTTTAAAATCGTTTCGCTCATCACTTCGGTTCCATAAGTCACAAGTTTTAAAGATGAAAGATCGTATTTTTTCCAAAGTCCTGAAACCAAAAGCATATTAAGAAAGGTCGGCGTTGTCGGAAGTAGACTGACTTTAAAATTTTCAATGCTTCGACAGATATTTTCAGGAGTGCGATCTTTAATCTGAACGATACATCCCCCCGAAAACATCAATGAAAGGGCCGTATTGACCCCTCCTAAATGATCAAAAAGCAAAAAGGGAATGGCTCGATGAGAAGAAGCCGATCGTCCCTTAAATTTGGAGCAGAGAAAGGAAAAATTATGAATAATCCCCTTGGGAGTTCCTGTACTTCCCGACGTAAAAACGACAAGGCCCGGCTCATGAGCGGGAACAATCGATTTCAATAAAGAATTCAATCGTGGGCGAAGTTTGGTCGTCACCGCTTTGCCTCCTATTAAATCAATAAAGAAGTCGGGTTCCGTTTTTTGAATAAAACTTTCAAGTTTTTCATAGGATTTTTCAGTTTGAGGTAAAATAATAGCTTTTCGAAGAGCAAGAGCCATCAAAACGGCTAAAGCCGTAAAATCAAAATCTCCTCGAACAATAACAACATCATGCTCATCGATCCCATTTTTCAACATCTCGGATTGAAAGGTATCAATTTGAGATAAAAGCTCGGAGTACGTTCGATTCGAATGTTCATCGATATAAACACTCCGCTCTCCGAAATTCTTAAGACTTTCTAACAATTCTTCGATAATCGACATAAGACTCCGTTCTTCTATTTTGACATAGTTGGGCAATCGAATGAATTAAGTTTTACGCGCTCAGAAACAACGGAAAATCATTGAATAAGCGCGTTAGAAATTTTTATAGGCTTACACTGCGGAGCGGCACACTCTATTTTAAAAATAAAATTTTTTTTGAAAGCTCCCCTAGAATCACCTATAAATACCTTATGAAAAAATCCTTTTTTATCGTTACCGGTTTTATTTTTGCCGCATGTGCGACTCATGAAGCTCGCGACCATGATCAGCGTTTAATTAGCTCGCTGATGTCAGAAAAACAGACCATTGCTCAGCGCTGCTATGATCGTATTCTTAAACAAAATCCCCAGTTACAATCCGGTAAAATTGTCATGAGAGCCGATCATGATTCTGGTGGTCATTTTTCTCATTGGAGAGAAATGAGTGCCTTTCCCGGCTCTCGGCCTATCTATGAATGCATCGTCGAAAATGCGAAAAATTGGAAAACGGCGGAACCGAGATTAGTGGGCACCGTTGATTTGGAATGGCATTTCAAACGCCCAGAAACCAATGGCCTTCAGACGGAACAAATTTCAGAAATTATTTTTAATAACGAGACAGATTTTGAAAGCTGCTTTGAAGCGAGTCTTTCCAAAAATCCGAATTTGAAATTCAAATTGCAGCGGACGGACGCGCGACATCTTTAAACCCAAAACAGGGATTTGAAGGCTCGGAATCCATTTTGAGTTGCCTTAGCGAAAAGGCAAAGTCATGGAAATTTCCAAGTGCGGATCGCCCCTCGACTGCAATCTGGACTTGGAATTTTAAGAAAAACAACTGAGAATGAAGAGTGCCCCAAACGGATCTCTCAACATTCCCTCATATTCAATGGCTTGAGAGCTGCCTTTCAAAAAAATATCCCTTTTTTGCGGGAGCAAGTCAAAAACGGGTTGAAGACTTTGGTCCGTCCTGGTCCGAAAATTTTGAAGAAGAATTAAAAATATTTTTTAAAAACGATCGAATGCGACTCGAATCCGCCGTGATTGGTTACGGAAAATTCTCCATGGAAGGGCTACGCCTTCAAAAGAAATTCGATAAAACCTTATGCTATGAGAATAAGACATATGAACAAGCAGCCACGGAGGTCTATCTAAATAAAGACTATATGTTCGATCTTTATCTCCCAGGCCTTCTTCTCTCTCATTATCTCTGGCCCCATCATTACCGTCAGCTGTTATGGTTTCGAGAAGCTTTTATCCCTTTGGTTCAAAAGTCATCCGCCAAAAATTTCTACGATATCGGAGTCGGAAGCGGCTTTTATTCGAAAATTATGCTCCAAAGCGTACCGCAGATCTACGGGCACGGTTACGATATCAGCGAATTTTCTTTGCAACACACTCAACAACTTCTTAAGGCATGGAATTTTGAAAATCGCTATGAAGCTCATCTTCAAGATATGACTCAAAACCCGCCCCATGAATTGGCGGATTCGTTTATGAATATCGAAGTTTTAGAACATCTCGAAGATCCTATCTCCTTTTTAAAGGCCTTGAGAAAAATCGTTAAAAAAGGAGCTTACGGATTTATTACAGCCGCAATCGATGCTCCCAATCGAGATCATATTTATCTCTATCGGGATCTCGAGGGTATCTCTTCTCAGATTGAAGCCGCTGGCTTCAACATAGTAGAAGGTAAAAATTTTCCCGCTTTCGAAAAATCAGCCGAAAACCCGACTGTTCCGCAAAATGGCTCATTCATTGTTCAAGCAGGTTAATTATTTCACTTGAATAAAAGAGCGATAGCCCATTTTGGTAATGCATTCTGTGGGAAGTCGACAGACGATTTTGGCATGGGGCGGGATATACGAATAGACTTCGCGGCGACATTCGGCGGCCAAAAGAAGGGCTACGGATTCGCAGCCAACAACAATTTGGCTCCAGGCTAAGTCTGCTTCTAAAGATGAATTTGACTGCGAAAACTGAATATTCTCCTGCGAATATTTTTGAATAATGGGGAGGTATTTTTCAGAATTTTCAGAAGGGTGAGGTCGAATTCGAATCTGGAGGTTACAGCCAAAATCTCCTTCTTTTACTTTCGAAAGAAAAAAATCCAGAGCTTCGTATTCGTTATAACCTCGATGAATATTCTCTGTAATTTGATAAGAATTTTCAGCAGAGGAAATGTTTTCACAAATATAAAGGATTCGACAAACCAAAGATTCGGTTAAAATCATCCTTTCAAGGTCTTGAACTCTCTTTTTCATATCTTCGAGATAAAGACTTGGAACAATCTTTAATTTTTCTTTTGGAACTCCCATACTTAGGGCCGATTTTTCACCTTGGGTACTTGTCACCCAAACTTCATCAGGAAAGAAAAATTTTCCCTCCAGGAAAAATCCGTTTCTGAAATCTCCGTAACCATCAATATAAGCAATACAATAGAGCTCCAACTCATGGGCTCGACGGTGAATCTTCCTTTCAATATCGGTCCCCCAACTACTCCCCGTTAAAATTTGATCAAATTTTTCGGATTCCAGAAGAGAAAGCGCTTCGGAAAGGGGCTTGTACTGAATCTGGCCTAATCGTTTGAAAAAAATCTTTTCTGCGGGGCCCCCAAGGCAAAAAATATAGGTATGTGCAGAATGATGACGAACCCAAGCGGCTAAAACCTCGGATCCTCCAGCGTCATGAGCGGCGACAAAAATTCTCATCCCCAGAACTATTCTAAGTGAATTAAAATAAAAGGAACATATGGCTCGGGATCGAAATAAAATAAATGAATTTTCGCCGATTACTTCGGAAACCTTGACGCGTCAGTTAGAGCATTATTTTGATCGGCTTTGGCCTATTTGCCGAAGTATTCTTGGCCCAGGTTTTCGGGAATCTCTCGATATTCTTTCAACGATTATTCCGACCAAACGTCTAAAATTCCCAACTGGAACAAAAGTTTTTGATTGGACGGTTCCAAAAGAATGGGTTCCGTATGATGCCTATTTCGTAGATGCCCAAGGAAAAAAACATGCTGAATTTAAGAAGAATAACTTACATCTCTTAAATTACTCCATTCCCTTTCGCGGCAAGATGAATCTTCATGAACTCAAAAATCACCTTTACTCGTTGCCAGATCAACCTGATGCCATTCCCTATTTGACGTCTTATTACAAAGAACGCTGGGGATTTTGCCTTTCGCATCGAGAGCTAGACGCCCTTCCCGACGGGGACTATGAAATTGTCATCGATACGGAGCTAAAAACTGGACACCTAGAAATCGGAGAAGTAGTTCTTCCGGGAGAGTCTAAAGAAGAAATTATGTTTTCTTCTTATCTTTGCCATCCATCGATGGCGAGTAACGAAATTTCGGGGCCTCTTCTCTTAGCCTTCCTTTACGATTGGGTTTCACGAATAAAGAAGAGGCACTATACCTATCGATTCGTTCTTTCCGCCGAAACAATTGGGACTATTTGCTATCTCACGCAGCGCGGAAAACATCTCAAAAAGCATCTCGTGGCTGGATTTCAAATGACTTGTCT
>CAZSZT010000137.1:4967-5425 GCA_964611175.1 uncultured Bacteriovoracaceae bacterium | reverse complement strand
CCTGCCGTAACGACATCATCTAAATACTGCTCTACATTTTTGATACTGACCTTTGTTTGGCTCCCACGAAGATTTCCAACGACGTAAATATAAAGTTTGTAGCGGATGACATAAGGAATACGGTTCACATCAAACCCGTGATAAAGAATATCCGACTTACCCCGGATCCAATCCGTCACCATATAGGCTCGACCCGTTGTCGAATCGATGTCTTTTTTGACAATCGAGAATTTCGCCATCGTCGCCTGCACGGCCGCCCAACTTCTTTGAAAACTTCCGTTAAAGACCATTTCCGTCGGTTTGGGCTCGATTGCAATGCGGCCGGGTTCATTGTATTCCTTGTTCCAGCAGCCCGAAAACGTCGTTAAAACCGCCATTAAGCCAAATAGGTGTCTCATTCTTTTATTTTACGTGGAGGAGTGCTAAATCAGTAACGGAAATACACTGAATATTTTGAA
>CAZSZT010000137.1:0-4957 GCA_964611175.1 uncultured Bacteriovoracaceae bacterium | reverse complement strand
ACTCATTGACGCATCGCCCATTTGATAAATTCTGGGCCGACAAATAACGACGAACGAAAAGAAAATATGCTTACCCGGACCCTAGCCTTCTATTTATTGATTTCGAGCCCACCGCATCCCGACAGCGCCTCTCCGTGCGAAAGAGCCTTACTTTATTTAAACTGGAGAGATCTTAAGAATATCGACCCGGCTTTATTCTGGGCGAAGGTATACGAAGAAGTTGATCGGATCCTTTGGCTGCGAGCTCAGGTCGCCTCTCGAGAAGGAAACCCACAAGAAATATTCAGGAAGCTTAAGGAAGATGCAGAACACGAATTCAATCGAATTAAGGACGGTGTGAACGTCACTTACTATTTCGAAGATTATTATCCCTCTTATTCAAGAGGCATTGTCGATAAAATCAAACTCACCCCAGAAGAAGGCGCTCATTTAGAAGTTATTTATAGGGATGTCAAAGCCTATACAAGAATAAGATTAGAGAAAGATTTTGGACATCTCCCTTGGGTTTTCAAATATGAATTCGATGAAACCTTGTACCTAACAGCACGACGCTACCCATTCGATCCCGATAAAATAAAAGCGTTATCCGAGGAAAATGCTGAAGTTGTCTATTTAGGCCATTTAATAAGCCGACAGATTTGGGGAATATTTAAACGCCAGCCACAAATCAGGGAAATGGAACGAGATGCCGTGATTCATTATGGTCTAAGCCGACAACGTGGCGGATCCATTTGGACACCTCTTATTGGCCCCCTTCAAGAAGCGATCTGGACACTCGCCAGCTTGGATCAAAAAATGATAGAAATGCACCTGAAGGGATGGGGCGAAGGACCCATTTCTGCAAAATTAGGAATCTCCCTCCATAAAGTGCGAACGCGCATCAAAGCTATTAAAGAAGAACTACGGCTTCTTCTACCTGATCCATGGGAAACTGAAGAGCCTTAGAGTTCGCTCTAACTGCTCTAACTAATGGCAACGACTCTCAGGTTGAAGGAACAGAGAAAGCTCGTTATCTTTACACAAATAAGGTTCGGTAGCTCAGTTGGTTAGAGCGAGGGATTCATAACCCCTAGGTCGGCAGTTCGACTCTGCCCCGAACCACCACCTATCGGTGGTATAAGCTTCGGAGAGTTGAAAAGAAAGGTGGTCTCTATGAAAAAAGAAGAAGCGATATCATGCCTCAATCAAATTTTAGAACATGAATTGGCGGGCGTTGTTCGGTATACGCATTATGCTTTTATGGTCTTCGGACATAATCGAATTCCGATTTGTTCGTGGCTTCGAAATCAAGCCAAAGAATCGCTCGGGCACGCGGATGAAATTGGTGAACTTATTACGGCACACGGAGCACATCCCTCCTTGAAAATCGGACCTTTATTAGAATCTAATAAACACCGAATCGACGATATTCTCAAAGAAAGTCTCGAGCATGAAAAAGCACAAGCGGACCTTTATCGTACTCTTTTTAGACTCGTTAAAGATCAATCCATTCTTTTAGAAGAATTCGCTCGAAAAATGATCGTGGAAGAAGAGATGCATATTTCGGAAGTCGAAAAGATGCTCAAAGAATCCCGATAATTTATTACTTCATTTCATTCTGAACGAATGTTTATTCGAAACCCCATCCTGGTGGTTGCATATCGCAATCGTCTCCATTTGTGTCGACGATTCCGGTGCCATCCACGACGAAGGTTGCCGTTGCAGTACCACTAACGGTGAAGGCTCCATTGAGTTTCATTCCTCGATCGGCATCTGATGCGTCGGCTTCGGTCGTTGGCGGAAGGAATGGATTAGCATCGCCACCACCGGTTTCGGACGAAGCGGTACTTAAATAGACAGCCATTCGCTGTTCTCCATCGGAGCATGTAAAGGAATCTCCATTAATCAAGGTTCCGGTTTCTGGGAAGTCGCTTCTGCAAACTTCTAGCGTATACTCGGTTCCGGCGACGCAGGCGGAACCACTATCGGCAGCCGGTGTAAATTTGATGGTATCGGATACTTCGAAGACCACGCAGGGATAAGTCCCGTCGGTGACTTGTGCCGAACCAAAAGCGGTTCCATCGAAGGTCGTGTAACTCGGATTCGAATTTTCATAAATCGTCGTCAAATTGGTACAGAGAGGGCTCGTGGAAACGGCGGCTTTGTAAACCTTCAGCTTAAAATCAAGGGCATTGGTTAAGTTTAAACCCGTCGTACTCGTACTCCCTTTGAGAGAAACGTTTCCAGACGTACTGCTGTCACTACACCCAGAGCCGAGAACTCCCACGATTAAAAACGTCCCTACGAAACTGATTGCCCTCATTTGATAAAACCCTCCTTTAAAAATCTACTTAGATCATTATTCATATCTATTAAAAATATGCCAATCGAAGAACTCAAGAAATTTTCAGCGCGCCGCATTAAATTATTTCGGACGAGCAAATTTCGAAGCCGCCGCGTACCCAAGAGCGTCCAGCATAGGAGCACAAAGAAGATTGCCGCCCTTTGAGATTTTGAAATGCATGCGATGAGTTGAAATGGAAGCGAGAGCCCGGCGACTGGCCCCATCCACAGGAATCATTCTGGAGGTTAATGAAAAATTAAAATGCCCGACGGGTTCTTGAGCAACCGTGCGCCCTAAAGAAAGGGCTGTGAAAACATCCTGATCAATCTCTGAAACGAAATTCTTCCAATTTTTCAGACGTTGTCGATAAGCTTGAATAACTTTCACATAAAATATTTCTCGTTCCCGTTTGATGAGTGACGAAAGTTCCGTAAAATTTTGTTTCCATCCCATTAAAATGGATCTCGCTCCCTCAAGATCCAAATCCTGATGTTCAAAGATAATTTCTTCCCGATCCTGAAGGGCGGGCTTCTTCAGCGCCAGAGTGACATGGCTACCCGAAACCAATAACTGTTTTAGCCTTTGAATTTCATCCTGCTTATGCTGGGAAAACGGCTCCCATGAAACCGCCCCACCGGTCACGACAAGCTCGGCAGAAATAAAAGCCGGTGGATTTTGCGCCCAGGTCCCCGAAGAAATATAAGGTGAAAAATCCAAAATAATGACTGCGTCCGGAGACGACTTCAAATGACCAAAGATCAGATCAATTTTCAGAACACGTTGAGACGCAAAAAAACGATAGTCCAAAATCTGCGCCTCATGAAAAGCAGGATCATGAGCAACCCTGTAAGTAACCAAAAAAGGCGGTTGGGACGAGCCGTGCCTAAAATGAAAGGACTGAAGGTTAGTTAAATTCCATAGGTCAAAAGCCATCGAACGCAAAATAACGGCATCAAGCTGAGCCGGCGGTAAAACTCTTCGACGAAGAATAACATCGTACTTCAAAGAATTCGTGGCAGAAAAACTCGCGCTCGAATTCAAGCAGAACACCATAAAAAGAAAAGATTTCAAATACCCTCGAAAACCCATAACCCAAGCTTGTTCATAGCATAAGTGATAAGTGTTCTCAAAAAGATTTCAATGGGGTCGCACAGGCTGTGTCTGGCACAACCTAGATACGCTTTCGTTTATCGAGCTTATGCTTCGAAATCTTCTTTAAGAGGCCCTGACGGGTGATTTGAAAGAGGTCCGCAACCCGAGATTTATTCCAATGGTATTTCGTTAAAGCTTCGCTGATAATCTGCAGTTCAAAATCGTCGACCAGTTCTTTAAGCGTTCGACCTTTTTCGATTTCTTCCATGGGCGAATAAGTCTCGAAGATCTTGGAGCTTAAATCGCTAGGCTCGATAAAACTATGGGACTCCTTTAGGGCGACAAGCCGTTCCACTTCATTTCTTAACTCGCGTACGTTTCCGGGAAAACTATGATTGCCTAAACGTGTAAGCGCTTCATCTCGCCAATGGATTCCCTCTTTCTTCATCACTTTCATAAATATCTGTAAAAAATGCTCGGCTAAAAGAGGAATATCTTCTTTGCGTTGACGAAGTGCCGGAAGTTCCAGTTCCACAACATTCAATCGAAAATACAGATCTTCGCGAAAGGCGCCCATCTGAACCAGACGTTTTAAATTTCTTTGAGTGGACGCAAAAACCTTAACATCCGCCTGAATGAGTTCATTGCTGCCCAAACGTGAAAATGTTTTATCTTCAATCAAACGAAGAATTTTCAGTTGCATTGGCAAACTGAGATCTCCGATCTCCTTTAAATAGAGGGTTCCCCCATTGCAAATTTCAAAGAGGCCCTGTTTGTCGGTATAAGCTCCCATAAAGGCGCCTTTTTGATACCCAAGAAGCTCGGCTTCCAATAAATTTTCCGAAACGGACGAACAATGAAGAGTACGAAATTCCCCATTCTTTCGGTTACTGCGATCGTGAATCATTCGTGCTAGTAGCTCGCGGCCCGTTCCGGCTTCGCCATGAATGAGAACCGGCGAATCCGATACCGCGATTTGAGAAAGGCGCTTCAGCATCGTTCGCAGTTGAGTATTCGCCGTTACCCATTCATTGAAAGTATGCTTATGAACGAGTTCTTCGCGTTCTTTTGCCGCCAAACTTTCTTCAAAAAAACGAACCACTTCTCTGGCCAAGAGTTGAAGCATTTGAACCACAATCGCTCGTTTATCGGGATTGAATTGTGGAAGAGCTCGCCACTCACGCATGGCTTCCGCCTTTTCTTCAGCGGTAAGCATCAATATCTTCAAACGTTCGTCAAGAACGACATCCCCAGGAATCGGTTGTTCGGCAACAAAGCCATCGGTCGAAATAAAACCCAAACGCTCGCCCCTCAAGACGAGGGGCACCGTCGCAATCGTTAACCCCAATGAATTGGTTTTCAAAACCGTTTCTTGAAGCCGGTACGCTTCTTCTCGGGCCTCTTCATAGGCTTGGCGAATCATCTCTTCCCCGACTTCATTTTTTTGGAGTCGCTCGCTGAAAGGCGAATTTCCTTTGAGCCACATTGGAATGCTGATCCACGTTCGGTTTTCCTCGCTTCGAAGTTCTTTTCGCGTCAGCC
>CAZSZT010000136.1:0-5446 GCA_964611175.1 uncultured Bacteriovoracaceae bacterium | reverse complement strand
AAAGAATTTATGGAAGATTTAAAGGAGGGGGCAAACCAAACCCTCAAAATTTGGTTTGCCCCCCAACTCATTTTTTCCATAAACTCTTTTCTTTTTTAGGGCGAAAGAACTCACCAGCCTTAAGTGAGTTGACCCATCACCGCGTTTTGGGACGGACGAAAAATAAATGCTCAACCATATAGTGCTCCGCAGGTATCGACCTTGTACCAGATCGAATGTAATAACGATTTTCCACCATGTGAGGTGGCTTGTCACTTTTCGAAACTTCAATTATGTAGGAGGTGTCGTGAGCACCTCTATTTTCTCGAATGCCGATAACTAAAATCCCTCCTGCAGAATTTGCAAATGCGGAAACTGTTTCCGCATTTTCTCTTTTTGCTCGGTCATTATCATCCAATTTTCTGCTTTGCTTAAATTCTAAAGTAACAGATTCGGGAGCATTATTTTCGACAAGGGCGTTGAGATATTCTTTCGTGAACATACCGATCTAATTGCCGGTTACAATTCTATTGATAATCGCGATTCTACTTAGCCGGTGACTTCAAGGACATATAGTTTTATGGATTGGTGCGATAATTGCTAGAACAACACCATTTTCCTGATCATTTGAGTGCCAATCTATTACGCCTACTTTTTCCTGCCAATTCCCCAACTCTTCCCGGGAAGAGTTAAAGTTCAAATTTCAAAACCTTCGGGGCACAACTCCTTTTCACGTTCGGCGATAAGGTTTTTTAGCTCTTCGGTTCGCTCAGCATCCATTACCGACATTTGACGTAATGCCGAGAAGGAATAGGCGCTCACGAGTTGGCAAGGTAATTGTCGATAGACTTCCAGCATCAGGTCTGGATTGGCGAGAGACATAAAGAGATCATGACCACTTTGGAGATTATCTACTTGAAGAAATTTATTTTCGACAATTCGCTTTGCAAAGATTTCCATTTCAAGAGCGTCGATCGAAACGCTCGGTCTATTTAAGGCAGCGAATTCTAAACCATCTGCAAATTCCTTAAACCGAAGGTTCGCATAAATTTTTCCCAAGACTGCGAAATTTTCAATTCGCCCTGTTAAAAGCACTTCCTTTCTTAAAAGATTGAGATACGCGGGACTCGCCATTCCAACTCGGTAGCGCTGAGTCTTCGTTTGTCGAATGAGTGCATTATTCCCGCGAGAGTCATAAAACTCTGTTTTTTCAACCGCTTCGGAAATCGCCGCTTTAGAAGTGAGTCCACTTTCGCGGAATTTTAGGGCAACCAAAGTCGCTCGATAAATATTCGTAAGGCCGTAACCGGTTTGATCATCATGTCCTCTCAAGCCTAGATCAATAGCGGTTTTAAAGAGAATGCTCTGAAGGTCCTGAGATCGAGCTTCAGGAAGAAGCGCGCGCAACGTAGCTAAGCCTCCACTAACAATAGGGGTGGCGAAACTGGTTCCCGACATGACTTGAAGTTCTTCCGATTCCCATTTTAATCCTCTCCCTCGAGAAAGAATAAATTCTCCGGGTGCTACGAGATCCAATTTTTTTCCGTAATTGGAAAATGAAGATTTAATACCCTGAATTCCATAGGAACCAACGACAACAAGTTCAGGAACTTGATCGATGGCTTTACGTAAGGCGATATTTTGAGCTTCATTTCCCGAGGCTACAGAAATTAAAGTGTCGAGTCCCAAGGGATCCACAAGTTCTTTAAGTTCTTCGATCACTTCGGGAACAAGACCGTGACTCATATTAATCAAATGGGTTTTCTCCGAACGTTCGATGAGTATCTGCAGCGCTGTCTGCAGAGTTTCGGCCCGGTATGTTTGGTTCCCTCTAAAAATATCAAGGTCTTCTACTCGTGCATAATTGGAGACAGAAAAATCCATGCTTTGAGCTCCAATAAGTCCGGCGACATGAGTGGCATGAGTGGGATGGGCTTGGCCTTCGAGAATAATTCTTTCTGGAACCATTCGGTTCCACCCTCGAATAGCTTTATCGAGCAGGGGAATTTTCTTAGCGATCGGAAGCGAGCGCGTGATTCGCAGTTGAAAGCCTCGTGGTTCAGGCGGCGGCAGTGGGATTTCGACGATCCCCGTCGCGCCACGAATTCCTCCACCATCGCTCACAACAATATGAACAGGTTCTAGAGAAAGATGGCGAATGGCTTCTTTGGAAAAATCCGCGCCGACAAATTGCTGCCCCCAGAGAGCGGGAAGATCAAATCGTCCCCCAATATGGATGGCCACTTGATCCAGGGCCCCCGCCGATTCTTTTTTAATTTGATTTATAGGAGATGGAGGCGGAAAGGCCTCCAAAACGGTCGCATTTAAAACGAAGCCTATGGCAAATAAAACCCCTCCTCGCATAAAAATCCCCCTCAATATTTAAGAAATTAACGCATTGCATCTTAAAAATCCAGGAAAAAGCGAAGGCTGCTTCAAAAAGCTTAGAGAAGTCCGATTCAAACGAATGGACTCTTTTTAAGATCTAATGGAAAACTAAATCCAAAATGTCGTCGTCCATTGAAAAAGCTGCAAAAAGTTCCGAAAAATATTCGGATAAAATGTCTAAAATCGTCTCTCTCTGTAAACGTCGAGGATTTATTTTCCAATCCAGTGAGGTCTATGGAGGTCTTAATTCTTGTTACGATTATGGTCCGCTGGGTTACGAGCTTAAAAATAATGTGAAGCAGTCTTGGATGAACGATATGGTTCGAGACCACGACAATATCGAGCCGCTCGATTCTTCGATCTTAATGCATCCGAAAATTTGGGAAGCGTCGGGACATGTCGCCAATTTTGTCGATCCTCTCGTGGATTGCAAAACCTGCAAGGCGAGATTTCGAGCCGACCATTTAGACACGGCGGCTTGCGGCCAAAAACCTTCCAAGACGCCGAAGACCTGCGGTGGAGAGCTTACAGAAGCTCGATCTTTTAATCTCATGTTTAAAACCTTTATGGGTCCGGTCGAAGAACAATCGGCCGTTGTTTATCTTCGGCCGGAAACAGCACAAGGAATTTACGTTAATTTTTTAAATGTGATGACGACAGCTCGGCATAAAATTCCATTTGGAATCGCCCAAATTGGAAAAGCCTTTCGAAACGAAATCACGCCTGGAAATTTTACATTTCGAACTCGAGAGTTTGAACAAATGGAAATGCAATATTTTGTAAAGCCGGGCACCGACGTTGAGTTTTTCGAGAAATGGAAAGAAATTCGAATTCAATGGCATAAGCGAATGGGGCTTAAAACCAACAAACTTCGGTTTCATGAGCATGGACCCGATGAATTGGCTCATTATGCGAAGGCGGCTTTCGACATCCAGTATGAGTTCCCGTTTGGATGGCAGGAAATTGAAGGCATTCACAACCGAACGAATCACGAAAAGTTTTCTGGAAAAAAATTAAGTGTCTTTGACGAAGAAACCAAATCTTCTTATGTCCCTTATATCGTTGAGACGTCGGTGGGATGCGACCGCGTCGTGTTGACGCTCCTTGTGGATGCGTATGACGAAGAGATCGTAAGCGGCGCGGCTGGTTCGGAAGAAGAGGGCCCTCGAACGGTTTTAAGATTTTCGCCTCGAGTGGCGCCTCTGAAGGTGGCTGTTTTCCCGCTCATGAAGAAAGAAGGATTGCCAGAGCGAGCCGAAAAAATTTACAAGTCCATCAAAAGAAAATGGCGATCTCAGCTCGATGAATCCGGGAGCATTGGAAAACGTTATCGCCGAGCCGACGAAGCGGGAGTTCCCGTTGCGATTACGGTCGATACGCAAACGGGCACGGTGACAGTGCGAAATCGAGATACGATGAAGCAGGAGCGAATTTCAGAAACAGAAATGATACCGTATTTAGGTTCAATTTTCAATGACTGACAAAAGGGGGAAGAAGATGAGGTCAACGACATCGGTTAAAACACGAAAAGCAGCCCGAACTCAAAACAGTTCGAGGGTCATTCCTCTCCATGCGAGAGGCTTGAATGAAATGGTATCCACGATTGGTTATTCGACCACCGGAACTCTATCGGCGGGATCTCTCAAACTTCCTTACAGTCAACTCAAAGAGCGCCTTGGAGGAAAAGGCGCGGGACTTGTTCAGATGGTCCATATTGGAATCCCAGTACCACCAGCTTTTAATCTCTCCACCCAGCTTTGCGGAACCTATTTAGCGAAGCAAAGAATTCCCGAGCCGGTGATCAAACATTGCCGTATCGCCATGACCGGGCTTGAAAAAACATTGAAGCGAAAATTTGGGTCGCCTGAAAATCCCTTGCTGGTTTCCGTTCGCTCCGGGGCACGCGTGTCCATGCCTGGAATGATGGATACGATTTTGAATTTGGGTTTAAATGATATGATTACGGAACGTTTGGCTCAGCAATATCCCGATCGGGCGCGTTTTTGGTGGGATTGCTATCGACGCTTCATTCAGATGTTTTCCGACGTCGTGCTGGGCGCTGATCATTCGGTTTTTGAAAGAATTCTCGCAGATTGGAAGCGAAAAACCGGCGTGAAAACCGATTCGGAACTTTCGGTAGAGGCTTTGAAAAGTCTGTGTCGAGAGTATTCGGATCGTGTTCGATCTTCCGGTAAAGGGTTTCCGCAGGATCCTTGGGATCAATTGACGATGGCGATAGAAGCTGTTTTCCGTTCTTGGAATACGGAGCGTGCGATCCATTATCGGCGCCTTCATGATATTCCAGAGTCTTGGGGAACTGCGGTTACGGTTCAGTCGATGGTTTTTGGAAACTTAAATGATCGTTCGGCAACGGGCGTAGTTTTTACAAGAGATCCTTCTTCAGGTAAAAAAGAGCTTTATGGAGAGTATTTGGTCAATGCTCAGGGCGAAGACGTTGTTGCTGGAATTCGAACGCCAAAGCCCATTTCAAAAATGAAAGAGGATCTTTCGAGAGTTTATCGAGACCTGGAAAAGGCTCTTACGTGTCTTGAGGATCATTTTAATGACGTTCAGGATGTTGAATTTACCGTTGAAGATGAGCAGCTTTTTATTTTGCAAACTCGAACGGCAAAACGCTCCGCTGCTGCGGCGATCGAACATGCTTATCAGTTCATTTTGGAAAAAAAGCTTAAAAAAGAAGATGCCTTGATGCGCATTCAATTCGATCAAGTGAAGCAGCTCCTTCATCCAACTCTTAAAGCTTCGAAAGAAAAGCCGATCGTTCGAGGGTTGCCGGCAAGCCCCGGTGCGGTATCCGGCAAAGCAGCTTTCGATCCCGAAACGGCGGTTGCTTATTCGCGAGCAGGACAAAAGGTGATACTGGTTCGCCGGGAAACCTCACCCGAGGATATTATGGGAATGGCCGTCGCGGAGGGAATTCTCACATCGACAGGTGGAATGACCTCCCACGCTGCGGTCGTCGGCAGAGGAATGGGAAAATCTTGTATTGTTGGCTGCTCGGATCTTCATGTTTATGAAGATCAAAAAAAGGCGGAGGCTTTTGGCATTCATTTTGAAG
>CAZSZT010000135.1:4299-5482 GCA_964611175.1 uncultured Bacteriovoracaceae bacterium | reverse complement strand
TTCGACGAAATCAATGCCACGATTTTTCTTCGTCCATTCACTTTTCGTTTCATCGAAAGAGCCGTCAAAATCATACATTTAAATTATATATCAAAAAGATATCTTTTTGTAAACAGCCGGAATTCCGGCTTATTACGGACACTCATGTCTCGATATCAGCAAAGAACGGTTGGCTTCCATAAAAAATTCAGAGGCTTCTTACGAATTTGAACTAACTTTTAGCGGCGTGGGTATATTTCTTTGTTTATACCAAATGATGATCGCCACAGCGAACATCATGGCACTGATAAAGGTAGAGGTCGAAAGCCATTCGTTAGGGTAAAGATCCCAAAAGGTTACAAATCCGCGAATCGTATCGCCTCTATAGACTTCTACGATCGATCTCAAAACAGCATAAAGGCACAAATACCCTACAAGAATTTGCCCTTCGAATTTCTGACGTCTTTGAATCAAGAGTAATAAACCGACAATCGCCAAATCGCCGACCATCTCATAAAGCTGGGTCGGATGAAGAGGGATATGAAGAGGAGCAATGCTTAAAGGATTCTCAAAGGTCACCGCCCACGGCAAATCACATTGTTTACCGTGACAACATCCCGCTAGAAAACACCCAACCCTTCCGATAGCCTGGGCCAAGATGATCGTCGGTGCAATGATATCCGCAACCGTAAAAAATCGGACTCTATGGATTCGACAGTAAATAGAAGATCCCAGAACGGCACCTAAAAAACCTCCATAAAAGACCATTCCACCGTTCCAGACTTCGAAAAATTTGAAAGAAAAAAGGTCTTCTAAGGGTTCACTAATCAGCATGAAAACCAATCGCCCACCCAAGATGCTGGAGACGATGATCCAAAAACTTAAATTCGAAACGAAATTTGGCGAAACACCATACTTCGGGGCTCGTTTCGTAGCCCAGGTGATGGCCACCAAAAACCCAATGGCCATCGCAAGGCCATACGAATAAAGCTTGATCGGTCCTAATTCAAAAAGAAGTGGATGCATCTCGTTTGCCTATTACGGTATCATGGACCAGTGGGTTTTGCTCAAATATTTATTATTGGATTAGCCTGCACTTTTGGCCTTTCAACCGACGCCGAAGAGGCGAAAGAGCTTGGCGCCGGACATCATTTTACAAAACTTTTCTATCATCACCCTCCAGATCCCGTAAACGTCAGGACGC
>CAZSZT010000135.1:0-4289 GCA_964611175.1 uncultured Bacteriovoracaceae bacterium | reverse complement strand
TCGACCTTCTTTCCCTGCCTTGTTATATGCCAATCGAAATTAAAGCGGCCTATAATTCTTATTCGGGAGATCGAAGTCTTTTTGGATACAAATGGACATTTAACCATAATATTCGCGTTCGAAATGCTGGGACCAAATTTGAAGTCGTAGAGGGCGATGGCTTTGTCAATGCCTATACCCGGGAGCGAAACCTCGAAGAAGCCAAGAAAGCTTTGATCGAACAACTCCTCGTCGCAAAAAAGAAAGCCGATGTCCAGGCGGGTGAACTCAAAGCTGCTACCGTCTACGAGGAATACAAACGAAAACTTGATGCAGACGAGAGCTTTCGAGAAGAACAAGAAAAAAAGCTTTTAACGTCTCCTAAGCCTCTTGGACCGGGAAAATATTACTCTTTCGCGAGAGGCCCGTCTGTCCTTGAAATGAAAACCGACAAGACCTTTATAAGAAGCTTTCAAAATGGGGCGGCCGAATATTTCGATGCTGACGGCCACCTGATAAAGTCAGCGGACCGAAACGAAAATTTTATGACTTTTGTTTATCAAGGCGACAATCTTACACGCATTAACGATATGTGCAGTCGATATGTTACCTTTGGTTATGGAAATAAAACCGAGCGGGACTTAGTAACGTCGATTAAAGATTCTCTGGGCCGCGAAATTCATTTTGAACACGATAAAGATCGCCGGCTTAAAACCATTATTGATCCTCAGAAAAGACGAACGGAATATACTTATGACACGAAAGGAAATATGACGGCCATCCTTCATCCGGCTCGCCCCGATGAAAATCTAAACTTTAAATATAATGAAAAGTTTGAAGTTGAAAGCCAAACAGGCCCAGGAAAGCAAACGACTAAGTACAAGAGAACATTCGTCGGCAATAATCCCAATCACTCGATTACAGAAATTTCAAAACTTTTAGATAAAAAACTTCAAGAGCGAGAAGTTCATGAATTTAAAGTGAAGGAGTTTGAGTCTGTCACAAAATTGAATGCTTCCGGAAAAGAAACTAAAAAGGAAATGAGAAAGTTTTCGCCTGAAACAGGCTACCCCGTATCCATTTTGGATGGACAAGGGCGCGGCGATCTTTATGAGTACGACCCAAAAAACGGAAATCTTCTGAAGCGAGCCTCGGTTACCACTGGTGAAAAAATGGAGTTTTCTTATCATTCTCGATGTAACCAAGTCGAAAAGATGACGGCGACGCGCCCTTCGAAACCCGTCTCGATCACAGAATTCAATTTTGATAATCGTTGTAATTTAAAAAGCGCTATCGAAACCCAAAATAAAAAGACAACCGTGTCGATCTCCCTTCAATACAATTCGAATGGAAAGATCACCTTCATTACGGATGAACTCAGTAAAGACCAAGTGGCTTTTACTTATTGGAAATACGGAAAGCCCGAATCCATCACTCTGAAGGATGTCGGAACGCTGCTGGTTAAATATTCGGATGTCGGAGAAATTCTAAGCGTCGAAACCTTTCCGCATGGAAAGGGCAAAGAACGTTTCAAGGATATGGAAAAGTCTAAATATCAAAGCACCATTCTTACGGAAGTTCGGGGCACGCTCGATCGAATGCTTTCGCATTTAAGGCCCGCCGGCCTGAACATCGGTTTATGATAACGTCTTCCGGAATCATTGCTGGCTTGCTTGGAGGTAGTTGATATCCGAATCAACCCGTGGAATTAAAACTTCAAAACGAGTGTGTTTTGATGCTCGATTAATATTTAGCTTTCCATTGTGGCTTTCAATAATTCCCTTAGAAATACTTAAGCCTAATCCAGTCCCCTTTCCGACCTCCTTGGTCGTGAAAAAAGGTTGCACAATTTTATCAACAATATCTTCGGAAATCCCCCGGCCGCTATCAGTCACCGAAACTAAGATTTCCTGGTCTTGAATTTCGACTTCTACTCTGACCCACTTCTCTTCGAGTGTTTCGACGGCGTCAAAGGCATTATTAAGCAAGTTTAAGATAACTTGAGAAATCTGTGTCGGTCGGCACAAAACAAAAGCCTCTTCCGGAACGGGCAATACTTTTAAATCGACCGAATGATATCGAAACCGCGCCGCGCAGAGTTCAAGAGCATCTTGGATCAGATCCTTCATATGTCGGATCTCCATGGGATCGTGTGTCGAATCCCTTGCAAAGGACTTTAGGCCTTTCACAATTCGCGAAATCCTATCGATCGTGCTGTGTACCTTATTCAATTGAGTTGATAGTTCTTCTGCGGCCTGAATCTCTTTACTTTCAATGCCTTCGATCAAATCGTTAACCTGGCATTGCAGAATCGTCAGCGGGTTGTTGATCTCGTGTGCCACCCCTGCGGCCATCTCCCCTAAGGTGGAGAGTCGTGATGATTCAACCATTTGCGCCTGCTGCTCTTGAATGAGCCGCTCCTTCTCTAACTTTTCAGTAATATCGGAACTAATCAGAATAAGCGGAGCTGCTTCCTTTGCATCTGAGGCCATTCCCACTCGAATGAGGTAAGACTTGGGCTCTGTCGCTCTCGTCACGCTCACGGTAAATTCTGTATTTTCTCCAGTCCTTAGAACTTCGTCGAATTTTGAACGAATGAACTCTCGGAAATCAAACGGAAAAAGATCCACAAAATTTTTTCCAATTACTTCTTCGGCCGAGTAGTTACCAACTCTCTGATTAGAAAACTGAACAACGAGTGATTGATCCAAGGTTACAATGAGTTCTGGAGCATTCTCAACTAACGATTTCCAGCGGGATTTCGCAGCCTCAATTTGATTCCAACGTTCATTCATTTCTCTCGAGGAAATGGATAAAGATCGTTCCAAAAGGTAACGGTCCTGATCATAGCTCATATAGGCCTGTTCCACGAGATTCAAAAATTCCTTCCATCCGTCGAGATGGGGAGCCGAATCAGGCTTGAGGCCGGTATTTTTAAGTTGGCGGGCAAGCATCTTTTGTTTCAAAGGACTTATCCTTCTTTTAAAGCTGTCAGAGTCATCGTCTGATTATGAAGCTCACATCCTTCGCCATGCGTAAACGGAGATATTTCACCGTAAGAATAAAATCCGATTTGATGGGCATGATTCGGAAATTGAATGCGAGTGGCATCGATCTCTTCCTCGATTCGAGGCCCGAGAACGAGTTTTCGGCCAACACAGCTAATGGCAATCGCAAGGACGGGCTCCAGAGCATAAGCAATCTCCCCCATCGTGGCCGCCGCCATATAAGCACCCTCGATCAGTCGATCAAAATTCGCTCTCATTAACTGCGCTCGACAGTCCTGTGGAATATCCCCCGCGAAAGTCATCGATTGATCACTTTCATCAACAGACAAGACGGTTCGAACAATTTGTTTGGGGCTTCCTTCATCCACACGTATCGCTAAGGGGAATAAAAGAGCGGATGCGGGGAGTTCCGAAGCCTTTTCTCCAAGATATTCCTTATAAAGTTCGAGTGCTGGCTTTCCATCCAATTCAAAAAGTTTATTACCGTTGGACTTCGTAACATGGCGTTCCGGACCAAAAATATCCCAACCACCTTGTGATCCATGAGCGAACTGTAACGACCTCCCATAAAATCCAATCGCGCAGACAGAACCCGATTCAGCTCCGGAGTTTCCAATAATCCATGTCTCTTTAAAACGCGCGCCATCTCCGGCTAAGCCGCCAGTGACGGGAATAGTGGGAGAAATGACGGAATGAAGGCCGCGAGTTAATTCACTTCCATTGATTTTTAAACCATCCGAAAGGACAAAGACCCCACATAAGTCCGGGCCGTTGAGGTCCTCCGCAATTTTTTTTCCCGCTTCAAAAGGTCCTCCGATTTTTTCAATCGAGACAGAGGCCGATTTAAGATGTGTTTTTTCAAATTTCGCCACGGCGACCGATAAACTCCCATCGAAAACCCGATCTCCAACAACTTCTCCTGCTGTCGACCCTCCAATTTTGTGAGATTGCGAATAGAATGTTAAGAGTTCATCCAATGACGACGAATGAGGGAAATATTGAGAGGCCCCAAAAATAAAGACTGCCGTTTCTGGTGAATCAAGTTGAGGAAAAGATTTTACGGACCAACCCTTTTCTGGGAGATAGTGAAAGGATTCAATTTTCATAGAAATAACTCCTTCTTCCGTTATTTTTTATTGATTAAGCGGCATCACCAGAGCGTCTGAGGAGATAGCCGATTTTGCGATCAAATTCATTCAGTCGAAAGGGCTTAACCATATACTGGCTTACTTTCAGGGCGATGGCTTTCTTGATAAAACTTACTTCATCCATCGCAGTGACCATTAAAAAGGGAGTATCTTT
>CAZSZT010000134.1:0-5504 GCA_964611175.1 uncultured Bacteriovoracaceae bacterium | reverse complement strand
AAAAAAAGAATGACTAAGCTAACGATCATGAGTTCTTCGAGGAGACTCGCTTTTAACGTATCGATCGCGCGATGAATGAGATCTGATCGATCGTAGACGGGGACGATCTCCACTCCTTCGGGAAGTCCGGGTTTCAGTTCTTTGATTTTTTGCTTCACGCGATGAATGACGGAAACCGTGTCTTCCCCGTGGCGCATCACCAGGATGCCGCCGACAGCATCGCCTTTGCCATTGAGGTCGGTGACCCCGCGCCGCATCTCCGGCCCGAGTGTCACGTGAGCGACGTGTTTCACAAGGATGGGAGCGCGTGTTTGCGGATTGTAAGCGACCACAGACTTTTCGATGTCTTCGATCGTCATCACAAGGCCTCGGCTTCGGACCATGGCTTCCGCGCCTGAAAATTCGATGATACGCCCGCCACTTTCTTGGTTGGAGTCTCGCACCGCCTTCATCACTTGATCGAAGGTCACATGAAAGGAACGCAATTTCGTAGGATTCACCTGGATTTGATATTGTTTTTGAAAACCTCCGACTGAAGCAACTTCGGCAACCCCAGGCACGGATTGAAGCTGAAATTTAAGTGACCAATCCTGTAAAGCTCGAAGATCGGAAACATCCTGTTTTCCGGAATGATCGACCAGAGCGTATTGATAGACCCAGCCTACACTCGTGGCATCAGGTCCGAGTTCCGTGGTGGAGCCTTCGGGAAGTTTTGGAATGACTTGGTTTAAATATTCCAGCACACGCGAGCGAGCCCAATAGAGATCGGTGCCATCTTCAAAAATGACATAAACATAGGAGAAGCCAAAATCCGAAACACCACGAATGGTTTTTACGTTGGGCGTTCCCAAGAGTCCCGAGACGATCGGATAAGTGAGTTGATTTTCCACTAAGTCGGGGGAGCGATCCCATTTGGAATAGATGATTACCTGGGTATCGGAAAGGTCCGGAATGGCATCGATGGGAATATTTTTAAGAGCAAGGATGCCTCCGAGGCAGACGACGGCCGTTAAAAAGATCACCAATATCCGATTTTCGGCCGAAAATTTAATGATCTTTGAAATCATGGCGGATCACTTTCGCTCGCCTTTGGCGAGACCCTGAATTTTCGCTTCGGAATCCAAGAGAAAATTGGGTCCCAACGCAATTTCTTCATCCCCTTGAAGGCCCGTGACGACTTCGTACTCTCCTTTCGTTTTTACTCCTAAGGTCACGGGGTGTGGTTTGAGATCGCCGGTGTCTGTTTTGACAAATACAAGATCGCTTTTTCCCGTGTGAAGAATTGATGACTCCGGGATCACGATACGATCGGGAAGTGGAATGACAACACGAGCCACCAAAGAACTTTCCGTAGGAAGGAAAAGAGGATTTTTCAAAACAACATTCACACGAGCCGTTCGAGTCATGGGATCCAGAAACGAATCGACCGAACGAATTTGACCTTCGAGCTCTTGAGTTGGAACGAGTGGGCTTCGCGCTTTCACTTTTAAACCTTGTTTGATTAAACCGAGATCCTGCTCAAAAATCTGAAGAGAAATCTGCTGGAACGAAAGAACGCGTGCGGGGGCTTCGATTTCATAATCAAGGTCTTTTTTTTGGACCGTAACGAGATGAACTCCAGCGGCTCTCCATTGAGTCGCATTCAAAGAAACGGCGACCGTTCCTTTAGAACTCTTGGAATCGACCGATTTTTTCACTTTCACGAGAGGCATATGACAAATGGGGCAAGAACCGGGCTTTTCCATCTTTACATCGGGATGCATGGGACATGTGTAATACTCCTCCTCAAAGTGGACGTGTTCTGACTCGGAATGAGTCTCCGAAGTCTTTTTACAACCGGAAAGAATGAAGAGCGAAAGGAGGCCCAGCATCAGAGCAATGAGTTTGAATAGACGCATTCTCATTCCTCCTCTTTCCGTTGCATGGAATCACTTGGCAGTATGAGGCTTTCAAATTCAGAAATGGCTGCCTCATACTGAGTTCCTTTCTCCACAGCTTGAAGTCGGAGTTCAATAGATTGTTCGAGAGCCGCCCGATGTTCATTAAGAGTATTCCTATCCCTTAAGGAAAGACTGGCGACAAGATCCACCCGGCGCTTCGATAGAGGCAAAAGCTTTTCTTCAAGATTTTGAAGTTGCTCATGAAGACTTAAGAGGACGGCATACGCTTTCATCGAGCGTAGAGATAAATCATTTTGCTTTTGAATCTGCTCCCCCTTCAGCACTTCAAGGCGTGCGTTCGCTTCGGCCGCTTCGGCTCGGGGTGCCCAAAACGTGACAAATGGAAGAGAAGCCCCAACCATCAGTTCCGAGTTATTGGGAAGCTCGTCATCACGACGATTCATACGATAGCTAAGCATCAAATCAGGAAGCCAGGCCGATCGAGCTGCCGCGCGTTTGTTTAGCGCGGCCTCAAGTTTCGCGGCAATCATTTGAAGCTCGGGATGGTTGAGTCGTTTCTGAGGATTCGGCTCTTCCGGAAGTGGAGAACGCGGGGGGGTGTGGGGGTCTCCTAAAGGGGCATAGGCATCTCGCCCCATAAGGACATTGAGTTCCCCTCTGCGAACGGATTTGTTATTTTTGGCCCCGATGATTTCATTCCCGAGGAGATCGATTTCCGCCTGAGCGCTTAAGATGTGAGCTTTCGTTAGTTGGTCTTGCGCGGGACTTGAACGAAGACGTTTCCAATGTTGCTGGTAAACGCCTTGGAGTTCCTGAAGAAGGGCGAGACGTTGGCTCGCTTCCAAGTAGTTAAAGTAGGATTTTTTAGTCTCCCGTTTTAGGTTTAAAATGAATGCTGCCTGGGAAGCTTCCGAAGCCCGATGAGTATTTTTAAGAGCGCGTCGTTTCAAAAGGCTTTTCATAGGAAAAGGAATCGTCTGACTCATCGAGTACGATGTCTCCATATGTCCCGAAGACGAAAAAACGCCTTGGCTTCCCATCGATCCTACCGTGAAGATCGGAGGTGGCAAAAAAGGCTCACGAGCCGTGATCGATTTGGCAGTTGCTCGTACCCCGGCTTCAACGGACTGCATTTCGGGATTATGTCGAAGAGCGAGTTCAATTACTTGTTCCAAGGTAATCAACGGCTCATCGGAAGAGGTCGCCCCGGACCCATCTCCGGATGCCGCTTGAGCCCGGTGCAGACTAAGGGCAGCAATCGTGAAATAGATGGAAACCCACTTCTTCATAAAGAGTCATGCTTCTTATAGACTCCTACGGCGTAGCTTCCATTTTGTGACAAGCTATTTAAGCTCATCGACGGGGATCTCTTCGCCATTTGGATAAGGGCAACCGTGACGGCTATTTCCGGAAGCGACGTCGCAAAAGCAATAAAAATGGTTCCGACAAACGAAGAATTCCAGTTCATCACCGAACTCTGCAAAATCTGAACGTCAAAAGTTTGCCGATATTAACTCAACCTTTGTGCCGTGAATGAAATCGCTTCGTTCTTTAGAGCTAATTCGCGGCTCTTAGCCGAAATTTAAGAAGAGCACTGAATCGGAGTGGTTTTTCGTCGCCTATGAGCCCGCCGACTGTTTGTTTTACACAGGGGTAATTACAGATTCGTCTCCCAGTCAGGTAGGCGCTCTAAGATCCAAATCTCAAGCTGGTGATTGCGTCCAGCACAATTGGAAATCTACATGTTAGGTCTTTAAGAATCTCTTGTGCAGAAATGATTTTGTCATTGGTCACGACATATTTTGCAGGAAGTAATGGCGCCTGCACAATCGAAAGTGGAATGAGCGTTTTTACTTCGAAGTTATTAGGATTTGGTTACCCCCTAACCCTGACGTGATTGTGTGTCCGATCGTGCCAGAAAAAGTCGCATGATCTGGCACAATCCAGCCTGACGCAGCTGGTAAAGTGAGCTTTACTTAGATCTGAAGTAAGTAAAGAATGCTTTACTTGTGCTATGCTTAAGTAAAGGATACTTTACTTACTGAAATGGCAGTCAGAACTACTGGAAAATACTTAGAAAGTTCGATTACTGGTGAAACCGTAAAGGCCTTTGTTCCCACCCCTTTACCTCCGGAGCCACCCGTCGATCAATCTAAGGAGCCAATCGCATCGTTGCTCCTAAAAGCCGTTCAAGGACTCGGAGAGCTTAAAGTCGCCGCTCGTCTTGTGCCCAGTCGCGACTGGTTTGCTTATAGTTTTCTTCGAATGGAGGCCGTTCTCTCGTCTCAGATTGAAGGGACGCAAGCCACTCTGACCGATCTCCTAGAGTTCGAGGCTCTTGAAGAAAAATATCCAGATGATCCAGACTTGCAAGAAGTCTGCAATTATTTGGCCGCCCTTGAATTTGCCAAGAAAGAGTTGAAATCGGATAAGGGACTCCCTCTTTCACTTCGCCTCCTGAAAGAAATGCACAAACGACTCATGAAAGGAGTTCGAGGACAAAACAAACAGCCTGGAGAGTTTCGTGAATCGCAAAACTGGATTGGTGGGCCTCGACCATCTCTGGCACATTTCGTTCCACCGCCACCTTCTGAACTTAATGGATGTCTTGATCAGTTTGAAAAGTTCCTCCATAGCGAGAACAAAATTCATCCATTGATAAAAATTGGACTTCTTCATGTTCAGTTTGAAACCATTCATCCATTCCTTGATGGTAATGGACGATTGGGTCGATTACTGATCTCTCTTCTTATGGAAGAGTATGGTTTTCTTGATGCCCGTCTACTGTATTTGAGCCTCTATTTCAAACGACACCAAAGTAACTATTATCAACGCTTAGACAATGTTCGCGGAAATGGTGATTGGGAAGGGTGGATTGCATTTTTCCTCGATGGCATTGCATCAATTTGCCAAGAAGCCGTGCAAACCACTCAAAACTTATTTGATCAATTCGAATCTGATCGAAAACGTCTTCTTGAAATGAAGGACCCCAATATCAATGCTATTCAGCTCTTTGAAAAATTACCTGAACATCCGATCATCTTAAGCAATAACGTTCCAAAAATTCTCGATACAACTAAGCCGACAGCATCAAAGGCTATCGCCGTATTAGAGAAGATGAACATTCTCACTCAGGTCAATAAGGGTGAACGAAATCGTATTCTTGCTTATTCAAGCTATGTGGCGGCTTTGAAGACTTCGGGGAAGAGCGATTAATCGGCTCTTAAGCCTGAACTCTGGATTCTGTCTTTCCCGAGACAGGGGTAACAGAAAATACCGGACACATAGGTAACACTCTTTAAAAATAGGCATAGAAATATAAATAATAACCTGAGGTTATCCACATGGAAAATAGGAATTATTTTAGCTTGGCCGTCGATCATCTTTGACCCAAGCGCATTTGCTTCATTTGTCGGCCACGCTTTATTTAACATTGCTCTACTAAAAACTAATATCCCATGGGAACCAGCGGACAACCCAACCCCCCATTGATTTTTGCCATTATTGAGTCGCCGATTTTTATAGAGTAAGCGTCGTAAAAGACGGGAATACTCAAATTATAAAGACTTTGGGCGAGGGGCTCTACAAAGACAGATTTGTCTT
>CAZSZT010000133.1:0-5545 GCA_964611175.1 uncultured Bacteriovoracaceae bacterium | reverse complement strand
GCTCGTCTTCCGGAAAATCCAAAAAGGCTTCCATATGCGCGTAGACTTTCAGAAGCTCTTCTTTCATCTTTTTTTAAGAAAGAGGACGTTCAGATTTTAGAGACCAAAACGGGAAAAGATTGGATTGGAACGGCCTACGTTCCTCTCTTTGATTTTTTCAAATCGAAGCCCCACCCCCATTTTTCAGTTATTTCGTCCAGTCATGTGACGGTCGATGCGGGAACGGGAATCGTTCATATGGCGCCTGCCTTTGGGGAAGAAGATTTAGAAGCTTGTAAACCCCATAAGATAGAACCGATTTGTCCTGTTAATAATAGGGGATTGTTTACCGACGAAGTTTCGACGTACAAGGGCCATTATGTAAAGGACGCTGATAAAACCATTATCGCGGATTTGAAAAAAGCGGGACGTCTTTTTAAACAAGATACAATTCAGCACGCCTATCCTTATTGCTATCGTACCGATACCCCACTGATTTACCGCACGATTGCGTCGTGGTTTGTTCGAGTCGAGAAAATCAGAGATCGAATTGTTGAGAACAATAAAAAATGTACGCATTGGGTGCCGGAGCATCTTCGAGAGGGGCGTTTTGGCAATTGGTTGGAAGGGGCTCGAGATTGGGTAATCTCCAGAAATCGTTATTGGGGGAATCCTCTTCCTATTTTTGAAGCGTATGAAGAGCCTGAGAATTCTCGAGAGAGATTTTGCATTTCGAGCGTTGCGGAACTTGAAAAGTTATGCGGAAAAAAATTCACGGATATTCATCGCGAATTTTTAGACGATTTGGTAATCGTCAAGGACGGAAAGAAGTTTCGTCGAGTCCCAGAAGTCTTGGATTGCTGGTTTGAGTCTGGATCGATGCCGTATGCTCAAGATCATTATCCATTTGAAAATAAAGAAAGTTTTGAAAAGAATTGTCCGGCCGAGTTTATTGCCGAAGGTCTCGATCAAACACGCGGCTGGTTTTATACACTTTCGGTTTTGGGAACCATTCTGTTTGATAAACCTCCATTTAAGCACGTGGTCGTCAATGGTCTGATTCTTGCTGAAGATGGAAAAAAGATGAGTAAACGTCTTAAGAATTATCCTGATCCTCAGCATGTCATCGACACTCATGGTGCCGACGCTCTTCGTCTTTATATGATTGATTCTCCTGTGGTTCGCGCGGAAGAACTTCGATTTTCCGAAGCAGGCGTGAAAGAAATCGTTAGGCGAATTATTTTAAAATGGTGGAATGCCTATACCTTTTACGACTCGTACGCTTCGATTGATCAGTATGAGGGTGAAAATTGGAAAATGCCGCCGGCTTCCAAAAATATTCTCGATCGATGGATGATCTCGCGTCTTCAATCTCTTTTAAGAAATGTGGAAGCACGAATGGAGGATTATCATCTTTATAGCGTTGTTCCAGAAGTGCTTAAATTTATCGAAGAGCTAACGAATACGTATATTCGCCTTAACCGCCCGAGATTTTGGGAAGAAGGCTTTGCTGACGATAAACGTTTTGCTTTTGGAACGCTTCATTACACTCTTCTTAATCTTTCAAAAGTAATGGCCCCCTTTGCTCCCTTTCTTTCGGACCATCTCTATCTTTTGCTCACGAAAGAAAAAGGAAAGGAATCGGTCCATCTCGAGGATTATCCGGAACCAGATAACAAGTTTATCGATTTGGATTTGGAGCGAGGAGTCGAACTTCTTGAAGAAGTCATACTTTTAGCGCGGTCGATTCGCGAACAGAAAAAAATTAAGATTAAAATTCCCTTGAAGGAATTAACAATCGTTCATCGTTTAGAAAATTATCTGAAAGCCCTTCGGCCACTCGAAGACTTCTTAAAGTCTGAGTTAAATATTAAAAATATTCGTTATCAATTCGATGAAGAATCCTTTGTGAAATTGGAAGCAAAACCAAACGGAGCTGTGTTGGGTCGGCGGGCGGGAAAAAGGATGCCAGAACTTACAAAGGCCATCTCCCAGTTAAAATACGGAGATATTCAAAAGCTCGATGCGGGTCAGAAACTTATCATTGCAAGTGATTTTGAGATTTCGGCGGAAGATATAAAAATTTCTCGAACCCCCGTTGCCAATGCTTTTGGAGTGGCCTCTTCTCCTAAAATCATTGTTGCATTAGATTGCTCGATAGGACGAGATCAAGAACTCGAAGGTTTAGCGCGGGAAGTGGTGAACCGGATTCAGAAATTTCGAAAGGATTTAGCTCTTCAACTTGACGATCGAATTCATTTAGAAATATCGGCAAAAGGCGATTTGTTAGAAAGTGTCACGGCGTATCGGGAGTATATCTGTGACCAAACTTTGGCTAAATCGCTTGAAGTGAAATCTTCGATAGGTCTACCCCATACCGAAGATTCTGAGATTGAAGGGGATCACCTTCAAATTGGCTTAAAAAAGGCTTAAAGGTGAGAGCTCCGCTTTTCTTGATCTTTGATGAACGGAATGATTGAGTCCTAGCAATGGCCATTTCAAATTCTTCTCTGCGAGATTCTATTGAGTCATCCTTTTCGATTCGTTCTTATTTGGAAAAACAGGAATCACGTTTTGAGAATCATCTTCAATATATGAACCCCCAGTTGCCGAAAGTTCTGCGAACACTTGGGTTTGATAAAAAATATGTTCGAGGCGAGGGAGCTTATTTGTGGGATCAGGAAGGCAATCGATACCTTGATTTCCTTTCGGGTTATGGTGTTTTCAATCTGGGGCGCCATCACCCCGTTATTGTTCAAACAATGCGAGATATGCTCGATTGGAAAGATGCGAATCTTGTGCAATTCGACTGCCCGCATCTTTTAGGAGAACTTGCCAAAGCTTTAAGTGAGCGCTCGCCAAATCGCGGTCGCGTCTATTTCACAAGCACTGGCGCTGAAACAGTGGAAACGGCTATTAAATTTTCAAAAGCTCATACGAAAAGAGAGCGTATTTTATTTTTGGATCATGCCTTTCATGGATTGACGGTTGGGGCGTTGTCGGTGAATGGAAATGCGGAGTTTCGAATGGGTTTCGGAGAACTTTTGTCTTCGTGTGATAAAATTCATCTCAATGACCTTTCGGCCTTGGAAGCTGAATTAAAAAAGAAGGATGTTGCAGCTTTTATTTATGAGCCGATCCAGGGCAAAGGGGTTTTTATTCCGGAAGATGGTTTCTTAAAATCTGCGGAAGATCTTTGCCGTAAGTATGGAACCTTAACGATTGCCGATGAAGTGCAAACCGGAATGGGGCGCACGGGCAAATTTTTGGCGGTGGAGCACGAAGGTCTTAATCCAGACATCATTCTCATTTCCAAATCCTTAAGTGGCGGTCTCGTTCCGACCGGTGCCGTGATTGCGAGGGATGAAATTTTTAAATCCGTCTTTTCAAGTATGGATCGTTGTGTTGTGCATTCATCGTCCTTCGGAAAAAATTCTCTATCCGCCGCGATGGGGCTTGCAACGCTTTGGGTCATTGACCATGAAAATCTTCTCGAACGCGCCGAACAAACTGGAAATAGGATCATGTCTAAACTGCGCGATCTGATGCCCTGCTAGGAGATGTTGGGAGACGTGCGTGGACGTGGTTGTATGATTGGAATTGAATTCAAACCTCCAAAATCACTTCAATTAAAGATGGGTTGGAATCTTCTTCATACTTTAAACAAAGGGTTATTCCCCCAATTGATTGTTGTGCCTTTAATGAGAGATCATCGGATTTTGAGTCAAACGTCAGGGCATAATCAGGATATTGTAAAAATTCTTCCCCCACTTATTTTGACGGATGAGGATGCCGATTATTTTGTATCTCGTTTTGAGGAAGTTTTGAAATTGGCGCATCGATTTCCAGGAGGGGTCTGGGATTTAGGAAAGACGTTGGCGAAAGCGGCCATGACCGATCGAGCCTCATGATTTTAAAAAACACACCGGAGAATGTCGAAAAAATTGTGGATTTGCTTAAATCGGAAGATGTTGCGGCCCTCCCAACAGAAACGGTGTATGGATTAGCCGCTCGGATCGATTCGAAATCGGCCGTTCAGAAGGTTTATGAACTAAAAGGAAGGCCTGCCCAACAGCCCTTATCTTGTCATTTTGAGTCATGGGACCAGGTGAAGGCTTATGTGAAAGTAGTGCCAGAGGTCGCCGAAAAGATGGCAAAGCGTTTTTTGCCGGGGGCTCTTACACTTATTCTAGAAAAAAATGAAAAGATTCCCGATTGGATTACAGGAAACAAGAATTCGGTGGGTATTAGAATTTCTTCCATTTCACTTCTTCGAAATATTGTTTCGAAGGTCGGAGTTCCTTTGGCCATGCCAAGCGCTAATCTTTCAGGGAATCCTCCACCGGTGTCAGCAGAGGAGGTAGAAAAAGAATTTGACGGGAAGGTGTTGATTTTGGATCTTGGACATACAGAAAAAGGTGAGGCTTCGAGTATTGTTGATTTGAGTGCGGAGCCCTATAAAATTCTTCGAGTAGGAAGTATTTCAAAAGAAAATTTGGAAAGCTTTTTATGAATCCCAAGAAAGTACTTGAGCAAATGAAGGCGCGCGGCTTTCGTCTCACAAAATCTAGAAGGCGATTAGTGGAATTCATTTTGGGCCAGCTTGGGCATTGGACGATTCAAATGCTAACCGACAGAACTCAAAAGCGATTTCCAGATATGGGCGTTGCGACGGTATATCGAACCGTTAATCTTTTGCATGAATTAAAATTCATTACAAAAACTCAGATTGGGCTGGGTCCGGCTCGGTATGAAGTGGCGCCGGCTCATCATCACGATCATTTGACCTGCATCAACTGCGGTGAAATCTTTGAATTCGAAAATGAACAAATTGAGGAACTCCAGCGACAGGTGGCCAAGAATTTAGGGTTTAAACTCGTGGATCACCGAATGGAGCTTTATGGTGAATGTCATAGGAGGGTTTGTAAGGGGCGATTTAAAGGGAATCGAGGTGTGCATGGGAGTTGACACCTCGCCAATTTCCCAACGCTAAAGTGTAACGCGACGTTCACAGGCTAAAGTCGATACATGAATCATTTCAAGGGCTTATTGGTCCAAAGTCGGTTGGCACGTTTCCAGCAATAGGTAGGAGTAGGGAGGAACGAGACCCATGAAAGCAAAACAAACCGAAACCCCGATTCCCACGTTTAATTTGCAAGCCCACCATCAAAAGGTCAAAGTTCCTTCCGACTTTGATTTGCGTGATCTTTCGCGAAGGTATCAGATTTTTCCGCTTAAAATAATTGCTCAAAATGGAAAGCGAAAACTTCTTTTGGCCATGAGAGATATCAACAACCAGAAGGCCGTTTACGACGTTGAGTTTCGAGCTGGAATGAGTGTTATTCCCGTTCAAGCTAATGATGTTGATATCCAATGGCTTATTCAAACTCATTACTATGGTCGAAACCTAAGCCCGGTCCCGCAAGTCGAAGAACGCGAAATTCTACACGATTTATTTGAGCAGCTTGAAATTACAACCGACGCTCAAAAACAGCCTGAATGGTTGAACGAAAGCCTTCAACGTTACGTGGTTGTGGAGACAAAAGATAAATAGGCTGAAATATTT
>CAZSZT010000132.1:0-5580 GCA_964611175.1 uncultured Bacteriovoracaceae bacterium | reverse complement strand
GCTCATTAACATTCTCCCCGCAAACCATGCAAAGCCCTCGGCAGGCTTCGGAGCAAAGACATTTCATAGGAATTTGAAGAATCAGACTTTCACGAATTATCGGCCTTAAATCCACCGTTTCGCCATCGAAAGCCCCAAAATTCACATCCTCGTGCTCCCCTTCAGCGTCTGAAAGTTGCTCTGCCTTTGTGCGAGAATGATGTCGAGACGGCTTTTGATTTCGAGTCGGCCCATGAATGACCTTGCCTCCAGGCTTATCATGTTGAGAGAACTGCTTTCGTGGCATTAAAAACGAATCAAAGGTATTCATGATGCTTCGGAAAACTTCTTTGGTACATCGATCGCACTCACAAGACAAGATCGTCGTATAAGTCCCTTTGATATCCACCTTCGATCCAACCGGTGTAACGGTTGCTCGAATCTGAACGGCATCCTTAAAATAAGAAAATAATTCCGGCGGACCCTGTAATGAATCAAAAGTTGATGCGACTTCAACCTGCACACCATCAAAACGGATTTCCGCAAACGGAATAACAAGCGATTGAATGAGTTTTGGGCCTGTTGATTTCATAGGAATTGTCGCCTTTTGCGAGAAAGACCATATACCCAATGCTTGTTGAGCTCAAGGC
This sequence comes from uncultured Bacteriovoracaceae bacterium, assembly GCA_964611175.1. GTDB lineage: Bacteria > Bdellovibrionota > UBA2394 > UBA2394 > UBA2394 > CAZSZT01. Next base: position 4,951 of record CAZSZT010000132.1, on the reverse strand, counting down.
CGGCGTGAAGTAGGGTGACGGAGTCATGAAGCTCGATGAACATAAGATCGTTCTCTTAGGTTACGGGGCCCAGGGGCGGGCTGAGGCCTTAAATTTGAGGAAATCCGGGGTAAATTTTAGTCTTGGCCTTCGACAAGGCCCGTCTCAAGAACGCGCTATTCAAGATGGTTTTACCGTGGAAAGCATTCCGGAAGCTTTGAAGGAAGCTCATACCGTCATCATGAACTTACCCGACCATTTACAATCTGCTGTTTATCAAGAATTTTTGGCGAGTCGTCCCGATCCTATTAAGCGCCTGGTCTTTGCTCACGGCTTTAACACTCATTTCGGTTATATTCCCGTTCAACCGACAGGCCCCGTGCATATTCTCGTGGCCACGAAAGGCGCTGCCCACGGCCTTATTGACTATTACGGAACTCCCCAGGCGCTTCCGGCCATTTTAGGAATTCGCCCCAAAAACCTCGCCACCGATGAGGATCTTGCCTGGACGGAAGCTTATGCCAAAGCCATTGGCGCCAATCCGAAGGCTTTAATCTGGTCTGATTTTCGGGACGAAGCCATTTGCGATCTCTTTTCGGAACAAGCCCTTCTCTGCGGCGGGGTTAGCAGTTTATTACGAGCCACGTTCGAGACGATGGTGAGTGCCGGATACGATCCTCAGACCGCCTATTTCGAATCCCTCTATGAGCTCAAACTCATCGTGGATTTAATTTGGAAATACGGAATTACGGGAATGCGAGAAAAAATTTCCCCCACCGCCCGTTATGGCGACATCACTCGTGGCGATCGAATCATTGGCGAGGATGTAAAGTCCAAAATGAAAACGGTGCTCCAAGAAATCGAGGCCGGAGAATTTGCACGAGAGTTTTTACGAGAATTTTCTGAAAAAAACTTTAAAAACTTAGAAGAGAAACAAAAAAATCATCCCCTCGAAATCATCGGAAAAAAAATTCGAAACGAAATGAATTTTTAGATTTGCGCCTGACGAACGCTTTCTTCGGGCTCCAATCTTTCAATCCTTTCATCGCCAGGTCCGATCAACGGCCCGTGATAAAGATTCATACCCCCTTTTAAAACATACAAATAGGGGTACCCTTTCGAATAGAGAAGTTCTGAAACGGATACCGATCGTATCCCGTTTTCACAAATTAAAAGGATCGGCTGATCCTTTGAAAGACTTTCCAATCGAAGAGAAAGTTCATCGACCGGAAGATTCCGAGCTCCTGGCACAGACCCCTTCAAATACTCCACACGTGATCTTAAATCCAAGATTGTCCCATGAGTGGCGACCTTCTGCCAGGCATTAATTTCATCGGAAAAAATCAAATCGTAACTTAAGCCCTTCTCGAGAGATTCCACAGAAATGGGAAAACGCATGACAAGCTTTCGGCCCAAATTTTTAACGATATGAACAAGCCGCTGATTTTGAAGTTTGAGTTCGACTTCCGTTTTCTTAAGATCTTGAACAACCGCCTCCAACTGAAGAATTTTCTCTTCGACCCTCTTCTTCCACTGCTTTGATGCAAACATAGATATAGGGTAACTAGGCCTTCAAACGAATATCAAGCAGTGAATCGACGTCGTGCGGAAAGAATAAAAAGAGACGCGAGGGTCAAAAGGAACGCGTGAGTAAAATTTCCCGCCGGCGCCCGATCGTTAAGAAGACATCCCCCACCACTGCTCACGCTCGTTGCCGCAATTCCATTGCCAGACACCTGGATAAGAGTCGCCGATAACTGTGAAGGATTATTGAAAACGACGAGGCTTGCTGAACCCGACAATAACTCAGACTCGTCGAACAAGACCAAGGCCTCCGACGAAGAAACGATCGTTTTATACCGTGACACGGAATCGTATTCGTCAGATGTTCCTTTCGTAAGCACGAAACTCGTATATTCATTGAAGTTCGTGCCGCGAATACGGTAGGTGACTTCATCGCCATCGAAGCCACTTCGACTGACGACTTCCACCGAAGACACGGTTGGAGCCGAGGAAGGGCTCGATGCATACAGGGAGCGGATTCCATTTTCATCGTCTGCATGAGGAAATCGACGAGAGGTTTCACCGGCACGCGAAGCATAATACATCGTGGCTTCGGCGAGCTCAGGCTCGGTTTCTGAAAGAGTCTCCGAAGAGTGATCGAGCCCCAAGAGATGCCCGATCTCATGAGTCGCAACGTTTTGAACATCAATAAAGCCTTCTGCCTCCTCATCGGAGTCCACGACCGCCCAATTGAAATATTCCGCATTAAAATAAATGTCGGCATCGGTAATTACGCCGCTCGACGAGTTAAACGAAAGAAGGGTAACGGCTAAGGCATTGGAAGGTGGGCGAAAGGAAAGCGATCGCCATCCTGTTTTCACCCATCGAATTGTGTTCTGCCCATCCCCCGAAATTGGAGAATTGGAAGTCGACGCTAATTCCGTTATGGAAAGCTGAAGACCGGTCACTCCCAACCAAGCCTCGAAGGCGTCTCGAACGGGGTCAAATTCATTCGTGACGGTTCCCGAAGCATCGAGATCACTGACAAAGTCTCCCGAGGTGCCGGTGTGAAAGCGATACGTCACAACTCCGGATGGCCAATACGCGGGCTTTCCTGCATTGGAAATCACCACGAAGGCCTTCGCCGGCTCCATCCAAGCAACCCCCACAAAGAGAAGTAAAAATCCCCATCCTCCTATTTTTTTCAAAGAGTCCTCCGTTTATAAAAACGTTTAATTCAGCTCTCTAAAAATTCGATCCACAAAAACGTCGTAACCTTCTGGAGCATTCGTTTGATGTCTCAAGACGACTCGGTTTTGATGCCTTGCCAATACCACTGGATCTCCTTGGCGAACGACGACCTCCTGGCCGTCTTCCCCCTTAATAATTCGATACGCCGTCCAACTGACTAAGCCTGGCCGATCAACACTGGCGAGTTTGTTTTTTTCCAGCATGGGATCCGAATTGAGAAACAAAATATATTGAGCCCCGATATGAAAGACAGGCAGGGCGGTTACGATTTGAGTTTTATCTTCGCGCTGACCTCCAGGGACTTCCACATGAATGGTGTCGCCAATATGACCACGTCCTTTAAAGATTTCTTGGATCTGCCCTTTAACGACAGTCACCGGGAACCCAGGGACATCTTTGGTTTGGGTTTCCGAAACGTCGACTCGACCAATCCAAACAGCCCCGTTGGAGAGGTTCCCAACAGAGGTTTCCAGAACCGTAGTTGCCTTTAGGGAGAGCGGATTTAAAAGAAAAGCTGCGATTGCAGCTTGAATTAGCGATTTCTGCCTAATCATGAATGCCCCCGAATACCTTATGGTAACCCGCGCCAACACATCGCACAATCACCCCAAAAATGCCCGGCCCAATATCGGGCTAAGATATTGAAAAACTTTCGGAAAATTTCGTGTAAATAAAAGTTACGGTTTTCCGGCCATCGACTTCAAAACCTGTGTCAGAATTCCAAATAGGATTCGCAATTCGCGATCACTCAAATCCGCGCGATGGAAAAGACCCCGAAGATCGTCCCGCAGCATTTCGGGATTTTCTGGGTTCGTGAATTTAACAAGATCCAAAAACTCTTGGAGCTCAACGAAAAACTTCTGGCTCATTTCCTTGCTGGGCCGCAAAACGGGTATCTCTTTCTTGTCCACTAAGGCATTCCGACTCAAACCAAACCAATGGGAAAGAACAATGGCCACCGCCGATGTTAAATTGATCGACGACATCTCCGGAACCGTCGGAATATCGACCTGAAGATTACAAAGACTGAGTTCTTCTAAACGTAACCCCGCCTCCTCCCGACCGAATACAAAAGCCCAGGAATCCCCGGCATGAATATGGTCTCTGAAGGAGTGAACGAGAGAATACAAATTGCGATGGGGCCTTCGGTCTTCGACATTTCGTGCGGATAACGCGATACTAAAGGTTCTGTCGTGCTGCGCCTCCGCTAAAGTTTTAAAGATCTTGGCTTCCTGAATAATCGAAAATCCACGCATACTCATTTGTTTGCATTCGACGCTTTGAAGATTGCATCGAGGCTCGACAATTCTTAGATCGCGAAGTCCATAATTTCCCATTAGTCGAGCAACTCCTCCCACATTCCCCTCTCCCTTGGGCGAAACTAAAATGACCGATGGGGGCTTCATATAAAAATTTCCAGAAGCTCCGAGAATTGCGAGATGACCCTCACACTTTCCAATCGTCTATTGTGACGAAGCTTTTCAATCGAAACAATTTTCTCAGAAACTTCTTCCGGTGAAAGGGCCCTTAATTCGCGCAAGCTTGGGTCATATAAGATGGCCTGAAGGCCAGCGTTCCGGGCGCCTAAAATATCTGCAGCGAAAGAACTCCCCATATGAACGGCCCTCGTTTGACCGAGGTCTTCTAATGCCATCTTGAAAATTTCCGGACGAGGTTTGGAATAGCCTACTTCGTCGGCGGTAAGAATAATCGAAAACAAATCCAAAATTCCAAGCTGCCGAAACATTTCGTGCAGACGATCATCTCCGTTAGAAAGAACGCCAAGCATGAACCCCCGAGATTTCAGAATCTCTAATACTTCAACTGTCGTTTGAGGTACAACCGCTTTAACCGCAGACGAAAAAACTTCCTTCATATAGGCCCCAAATTTTTTGAAATCCGTGAGGCCTATTTTGACAGCGAAATTTTCCGGCCATAAGTTCCGTGAGAGTTCAAAAGAAGAATCTTCTTCGGCCTTATTATTCCACTCCTTAAGGCATTGAATAAAAATTGAACCCACCTGCTTTTCACTGAGATCAACCCCAAAGCTTCTAGCCGCCTCGACGTAGACCCCTTCTAACTTGGGTTGAAAATGATAAAGAGTCTCTCCCGCATCAAAGAGAAGACAGGGGAATTCCCTTGACGTAACCGTCATTTTTCCAAACACTTCGTTCATGCTCATTCGCCTCTTTTTGTATCACTGCGGCCTATTTTTAGC
>CAZSZT010000131.1:0-5609 GCA_964611175.1 uncultured Bacteriovoracaceae bacterium | reverse complement strand
AATCGTTTTGTAAGAAACTCTTCGATCTCGGCCGGCGGATTTTGACGAAAGAAGGAATTCAAAATTATCGAAAATGGGCTGCATCCAAGGTCGCAACTTCTCTTCCAGCTCCCCCGGCAAGGCGCCCAAATCTCTTCCCAACGGAAAAATCGATCGTGAAACAAGCATCTTCGTATAGGCATTCTCGTCCAAAACTTTCGTTAATCCCGCCGCAAGAGCCAACATCGTTTTTCCTGTTCCAGCCTTGCCGACCAAGGTTACCAACTGAATATGATCGTTCATTAACATATCGATCGCGAAGCGTTGCTCTTTATTGCGGGGCATGACTCCCCAAAGACCCTTGGGAAGTTCAATAATCGGAATAATTTTTTTTGCTTGATGATCCCATTTGGCGAGGGCGGTATTTTTTTCGTTTTCGGCATCCTTCAAAACAAAGTATTCATTCGGGTAGACATATTCGAGTTGATTCACGACCAATTCGCGCTTCTTGTAAAATATCTCCAAGTCGGCCGAAGAAACTTTGAACTCCCGCCATCCGGTATAAAGTTCGTCGATATTGACGTTTGTTTCTGCCTCGTAATCAACTGAATGAATTCCATAGACGTCGGCACGAACACGAAAGTTAACATCCTTCGTCACTAAAACGACATTTCGATGCGCTCGCGCTAAATCAATGGCAGTCATTAAGATTTGAAGATCCGCTTCATCTGCCGCCCGAAACATATCGTCGGTATCCGAACGCTCGCGCACGAGGACTTTAAGCTCCCCATCCACTTTCTTTTTGGAGTTGGGAAACATATTTTGAACGGCAATCTGTAAGGGCACGCCGTTCGACAAGCTCCCATACTGCCGCATGGCATCAAGCATCCGACTAAACATACGAGCATTTTTCCCCGTTTCGTTTAAATCTCTTTTGAATTTATCGATCTCCTCGATGACTTTTATGGGAACCACAACGGTATTATTTCCAAACGCAAAAATGGCCTCCGGTTCGTGGAGAATCACGTTGGTATCCAAAATAAAGCATTTTTTAGAGTCGGTTGTGGAATCGCCTTGAACTTTCGATAAATGATGAACGTGTGCCAAAGTATTATGATCTAACCCAAATGCCGGGGGGAGAATCAATCTGAATCAGCAATAAAACCTTCGCCCGACATATTGATTTCCTTGACAAATCCGAAACAGGACAAATCCGCGAAAGGTCTGTTAAAATGAAGTTAAGGTGGAAAACGGTGTGGTGAGTGGAAAAACTCAAAAACCAAATCTTGCGCGAAAATCGGACTTCTCGACGGAAGACCCCTTTGAAGAGCGCATTCAACAGGAGGTCGAAGAGTTTTTAAGGGATTTGACGCTGGAATTCCCCTTTCCTGAAATTTTTGAAATTTTGCGCCGACATGAATTTCGAGATCGATTTGGACCGAAGGTCATGCCTCTTCCACAAAAGCGGGTTGAGCTCGCAACTCTTAAAGAAATTCACGAACGAATTGACCAATTCTTGATGAGTTTGAAAGACACTTTTGGATCAAAATATTCGGAGTGTATTCAGAAATCCTTTCGCTATTACACCGAAACGACATTGGACTGATCAAAAAAAAAGAGCCGGATTTCTCCGGCCCTTTTAAGGTCCATTTTTTACCTTCGAAGATTTTAGTAATCTCCGCCCATTCCACCCATTCCTGCGGGAGGCATAGGAGGAGCTTTCTTTTCGGGCTTCTCAGCGATCATCGCTTCAGACGTTAAAAGCAACGAAGCCACAGAGGCGGCATTTTGAAGAGCGGTACGACTGACTTTTGTCGGATCGATCACACCGGCCTTGATAAGATCTTCATACTTCTCTTCAGAAGCATTGAATCCAAAGGCACCCTTTTCATTCTTCACTCGTTCCACAACGATTGAGCCATCCACTCCGGCATTCTGGGAAATTTGACGAAGAGGTTCTTCCAAAGCTCTTCGAATAATTCGAACGCCAAATTGTTGTTCTTCTGGAACTTTAAGTTTTTCAAGAGCTGGAATTCCACGAATGAACGCCACTCCACCGCCAGGAACAATTCCTTCTTCCACAGCGGCGCGGGTCGCATTCAACGCATCTTCCACGCGAGCCTTCTTTTCTTTCATTTCGGTTTCCGTTGCCGCACCCACGTTGATCACCGCCACTCCACCGGCAAGTTTAGCTAATCGCTCTTGAAGTTTTTCTTTGTCATAATCCGAAGTGGTTTCTTCGATTTCATTTCGGATTCTCTTGATGCGAGCTTCCACGGCAGATTTCTTTCCGGCACCTTCAACGATTGTACAATTATCTTTGTCAACCGTGATTCGCTTAGCCGTTCCAAGACGATCCAAAGTGATACTTTCCAAACGAGTTCCCGTTTCTTCGGCGATCACTTCGGTTCCGCAAAGAATCGCGATGTCTTCAAGCATCGCTTTTCGTCGGTCACCAAAACCGGGGGCTTTAACAGCGCAGCATTTTAAAGTCTTTCGAAGATTGTTTACAACGAGTGTTGCCAAAGCTTCGCCCTCGACATCTTCGGCAATCACCAGAAGAGGTCGACCCGACTGAGCGACTTTCTCAAGAACCGGGATCATATCTTTAAGATTCGAAATCTTCTTTTCATGAACAAGAACAAAGCAACTTTCTAAGCTCACTTCCATTCGTTCAGAGTCCGTAATGAAGTACGGAGAAAGATATCCGCGATCAAACTGCATCCCTTCGACAACTTCCAAAGTTGTTTCCATGGATTTAGCTTCTTCAACGGTAATCACGCCTTCTTTTCCGACTTTATCCATGGCTTCGGCAATGATATCGCCAATGGTTTTATCGGAGTTCGCGGAAATCGTACCGACTTGAGCAATCTCGGTCTTCGTCTTGCAAGGTTGAGAAAGCTTTTTCAACTCGTCCACAATCACACCAACCGCGGCGTCCACACCTCGTTTAAGATCCATGGGATTATGTCCGGCGGCAACCAGCTTTGCACCTTCTCGGAAAATCGCTTGGGCTAAAACGGTAGCCGTTGTGGTTCCATCTCCGGCAACGTCAGAAGTTTTGGAAGCCACTTCCTTAACCATCTGAGCACCCATATTTTGAAACTTATCATCGAGCTCAATCTCCTTGGCCACCGTGACTCCGTCTTTGGTAATCGTTGGAGAACCAAACGATTTGTCGATAATGACGTTACGGCCCTTGGGACCCAAGGTCACCTTCACCGCATTGGCAAGAGCATCCACACCTTCAAGGAGGGATTGCCGACCTTTATCACTAAAATGAATTTCTTTCGCTGACATTTGAACTTTTTCCTTTCCTTAAAATTAAACTAAAATTCCCAGAATATCTTCTTCACGAAGGATAAGATGTTCGTCCCCATCGATTTTAACTTCCGTACCGGAATATTTTCCGAAGAGAACTCGATCACCAGCTTTGACTTCTGGAGTGACTTTTGTTCCGTTATCCAAGATCTTTCCGTTTCCGACGGCAACGACCTTGCCTTCCATGGGTTTTTCTTTGGCGGTATCTGGAATGAGAATCCCACCTTTTGTTCGTTCTTCTTCAGCGACTCGCTTTACAAGAACACGGTCTTGTAATGGACGAATTTTCATACCTCTTTCCTCCTTTGATTGAGCACCTTTTCCAGTCGATGGGTTGTTTTTCTGAACTTTTTTAGATGAACTCATATGACCTTCTAGGTATCTCCTCAAGATTTAAATTTTTAACTTTCAGAGTCTTATGCCCTGTTTTGGGGGCCCTTTTCAAGAACCTTTACCCTTAAAAGAAGGGGAAATCCTATCATTTTTCTGCCTTTTTACCGGCAGCCGCCTTCTCAGCGGTTTTTCCTGAGGATTTTGCCACTCCTTCGGATTTAGGCTCTTTCTTGTTAGGCCGAGACTCCGAAACATCCGTTTTATTGTTTTTTAAGCCGTTATCGTGAGTTTTAGAGGGGGCTGTAGACGCCGGATTCTTATAATCCGTCACATACCACCCCGATCCTTTCAGCTGAAAGCTGGATGCAGATACGAGTTTTTCAACGGGCGACTCGCAAACTTGGCATTTTTTAACCGGAGCTTCGTTCACCCCCTTAAAAACCTCGAATCTGTGGCCGTGCTTTCGGCACTGATACTCATAAATCGGCACGAAAATGAAGTTAAAGACGGTTCCGAGGATGTCAAGGTGGGGATGGGATTTTTCGGATAATTTAAGGGAATCGTATCGATCTCTTGAACTTGTAAATTGAACTAGTCCCAGGAAGAAAAACCTAGATCATTGATCATGGGTTGCGAGGCAATTTCGGTCGATTGCTTGAACCGTTTAGTTTTCCACGTTCAGGTCTCTGGAGTTCTGGCCTCAGTTTTTTTCCGTTTCCGGAAAACCCCACAGAAACGCTTATGATTTTTTTACTCGGTTGATCAGAAATTTGGCTGCCTTGAGGAGCCTCCTCGGACAATGGAATAGCGTCGGAACCGCCAGTCGATGTTGAAATTCCATATGTCGGTTCGTTCGCTGGAGTTTCGGGCTCCACAGGCTCTTCTTCGAGTTCAATTCGACCGCCCTCCGGCTCCGTTTCGACAATGACTTCAATACGCTTAACGGAAATACTTTTGCGCTCCAACATTTGGCGGTAGAGGGTCAGCATTTTTGGATCTCGAATCAACCGCTGAAGGGATACTTTCACCACTTCTCCCCAATTCGGATCCGCTTTCCAAGATTGAAGTTTTTCGCTCCATTGAGGTGCCCAACTCACCTCCAATGAAGGGTTGCCCGTTTTAGAAAGAATGGAAGCCTCAAAGGTTGTGGTTGCTACTAAAACATCCGGCGCATTTTGAGAAAGCACCCAAATTTTCCCCGAAAACTTCGAACCCAAAAATTGAATATCGAGCGCGAGAGTTTTGCTCAGAGGTAGCTTAACTATTTTGTGTCCGGTTAAAACAAAGCCATTCGCTTGAAGGCCCGATTGGAGAGTCTCTGAAAGCTGCGCGGGAAGATTCCTGCCAACGAACCCTAGCGCCACCACGCAAGGGGTAGAGTCAGCAAAAACACTGGCCGGCAGAAAAATAAAAGCCGAAATAAAAAATCCTATAAAATATCTACGAATGCCCTTCCACATAAACCCTATTCGGCAGTCTATAGCATGGGCCTTCGCGGATACAAAGAATTAAAAGGAAGGACTAGATAAGATAACTTGTGAGACATTCGCTTACGAATTTATCAATAATATCGCGTTTATCGTCGCCGAGGCTTACAAACTTAACGGCCATTCCTGCCACATGAATCCGGTTGACTCCAACAAAATACGGAACGGCAAAGACGACTTCGGCCGATGTCTGCATGGGTGTGGATTGCCCGGGGACCATCAGCTCGATATCGACAATGGTGCCGGCGGGAAGGGGGTTTAAATCTCGAATAAACAGCCCGTCTCGAGAGAGCGTGAACGTATTGGAAGAAACATCTTTCCCATCTAATCTATAAACGACGGGTAAGGTCACGAGAGCACGGAAATTTTTTCGTTCTTCCTGAGCAGGTTTTGGCAAAACAAACGATTGAACAATATAAAGAAATTCTTCTTGGCTGGCCCCTTTATTAATGACGGCGCGGACACCGAGTTGTTTGAGCTTAAGTTTCA
>CAZSZT010000130.1:0-5622 GCA_964611175.1 uncultured Bacteriovoracaceae bacterium | reverse complement strand
TCGATGGTTCCACTCACCGCTATGGGAATCGTCTCCGGCTTACGTTTTAAAACGCGATCAATCGCCAAAAGACCTGCCTTAATATTTCGAGTGTCCTGGCAGGTTTCCAACAAAAAATAATCAACGCCTCCATCATAAAGGGCTTCCGCCTGAACTTCGTATTCATTCATCAAGTCTTCAAAAGAAATACCGCCTGTCACGGATAAAGCTTTTGTGGTGGGCCCCATGGAACCCGCCACAAAACGAGGTTTTAACGAGGTTGAAAACTTCTCCGCCGACGTTCGAGCCATTTCCGCCGCGATTCGATTGACCTCGTAAGCTTTATCTCGAAGTTCAAATTCACCAAGAACAAAGGGACAACCCCCAAAAGTATTGGTTTCAACAATATCAGCACCTGCTTCCAAAAACTCATCATGAATCTTCGTTATCGCGTCCGGCTTTGTTAGAACTAAATATTCATTGCAACCCTCGTAGATTTCCCCACCGAAATCTTGCGCCTCTAAAGAAAGCGCCTGAATGCTTGTTCCCATCGCGCCATCCAGGACTAAAATCCGGGATTTCAGCTGAGCCTTAAGCGCCTCCACGCGATCTCGCCGACGAGAATTCACGAAACTACCTTCTTTTGGAGCTTAGTCCTAGCCATGGCGGAAAGAATACGACGGCAGCGATCAGACAACAAGTAAGTCCTATCACGGCCACGCGCCCAAGAGACGCGATGCCTAAATGATCGGCAAAAACCATCCCTCCATAACCGGAAATCGACGTCAAAGTGCATGTTATGACGGTCGGCGAGACCGAGAGACTTGCCTCTCGGACCGGAAATCGATGCTGTCCATCCTGATATTCAAGATAACGATGGTATAAATGGATGCTATTGTCCACCACCATCGACCCTAAAGAAGCTAGCGCGACCATATTGTAAAAGTTAATTTGGGTTTTAAACAGGACAAGACACATTCCCGTCAGAACGAAGCCAAAGAGAACGGGAGATAGTGTTAAAAGAGCGCCGGAAAGGGTCTTAAAATCCATCCAACAAATAAGGAAAACCAGAAAAAGCATCCCTAGGACAAGCCAAGGCCCTTCCCCGATGACCCTCCGAACAATATCGGCAAATATAATTTCATTTCCGGAAACAACGGGTTTTTGCGGAACCTTCATTAAGAAGTCGGAAACGGCATCGCTAAATTGAATGGCCTTTCGCCCATCCGTCCGCCCACCGATATCGAAAATGTAAACCAAAAAATCTCCTGAATCATCGGAAGCGATAAAGGGATCTCGAACTTCCGGCGGAACTTCGGATAGCTCATAGACTTCCAGATCGTAAGCCGTTTTTTTGATTTCCGTTAAGGCCCTTCGAATATCTTCGTCTTCGAGTTTCTTTACCCAGGAAAATTCCAAATCATCGGAAATTTCCTTAAGCTTTTCGATTCTTTCCTTCTGATCCAGCGGAAAGAACGTCGAAAGCCCGCTCATCAAAGCAATATCTGGATACTCCGCTTTGTGCTCGTCAAAATAATCCATAAAGTCGGCCGCTTCCTTTCGAGAAGGAAAGGCGGCGACGGCGGATGGCTTCAATCTCTCTGAAAAAATCTCATGCATAGCGATTTCATGCGCTGTTGCCGGGCGATCGGAAACTTCCTCAAAGTTATAGTCAAAGCGAACATACAAAAGACAAACGATAAGGCCCCCTATTCCCAAAGCAAAACTCAATAGTCTCAGAGGCCGGCCAAGCCCATTAAAACTCGACGAGGATCTTAAATATCGTGAGTTCGAAACGAGCGTCGCTAAACTTTCTGGCCATGGTCGATGTTTTCGAAATTTCTCTAAGGTAAACAAACAGGCCGGCATAAAAACCAGAAAGCCAATCGCCGTAAACGTCACCAGTAGAATCGCGACACGTCCAAACTGAGCAAATCCTTGAAAGCTACTGAACGTTAACAGAGCATAGCCTGCCAATAATGCCGTCGAAGACGTGAGGGTCGCGCGACCCGTTGTATTCCAGGTTTCGAAGACACTCTCTCGAACCCCACGAGCTTTTCGTTCTTGAAGATACCGCGCAAAAAGATGAATCCCAAATTCGATTCCCATTCCAAAAATGACGAGAATCAAAAAGACAGCAATCGAATTAAGCGCCCCCTCAACGGACCAAACAAGAGCGGAGCCCGCGAGTAGACCCAAAACCAGAGGCGGAATTAAAACAAAATTCGCCCCAATCGATCGAAAATAAAGGCTCACGAGAATCATGATCACTAAAATTCCCCATCCTCCAAACTGAAGATCATTTAAAATGGATTCGTAACGCTCAATAGATCGTGGAATCGAGCCATAAATACTCCATCGAATGGCCGGATCAAAATCAGCAAATGAAAACTGTGATAAGTGCCCCTGTAGCTCCTTTAACAAGACTTTATTTTCCGAGATCCCATAGCCTGTTGCATTCGGAATCATTCGAATCACAAGAACTTTTCCATCCTCGGTCAGATAATATGGGCGCATTTCATCCAAACGTTTGAGCAAATCTTTCGCTGCCTCCACATCGGCTTTTCTCTCTTCTTCCGATTTTGGTTCAGCCGACGAAGGCTTTGGATTGCTTTCTTCCTCAAAGCCAAAGGGGTCCGTAATATCCTTGTATTTGGATCGCTCTTCTCGAACTCTCTCATGAAGAGCTTCGAGAGACTCGATGGGAATAAACTGATACTTATGCGATTCAAAAAAGTCTTTGGGAGTTGTATATCGAATGGATTGGACGAAATCTTCGCCTTGAGGAGTTTTTTGTCGTCTCAAAAACTCAGTCAGTGCTTCCGCTGCTTGAAGACGGGCCTGGAGACTTCCTCCTTCCAACAAAATACGAAAATCATTACTCCCCCCTGATTTCGGCTTAAGAATTTGAAGAGCCTGCACACTCGGAGCCGACTTCGGAAGCAAACTCTCCATATCCGAGTTTAAGCGTAAACGAAGCGCTAAATGGACCGAAACGCCCATGATCACGAAGGCGATGAGGATACTCCACCCCCAGTACTTTTCTTGGTTAGAAATATAACGTCGAATCCAACGACCTAAGAAATCCTGCTTTTCTGACATTCCTTACCACTATGACGATTGAAAGTCTTGGATTCAAGAAATTAGAGTTTTCATATAGTCTAAGGAACTATGTCGAGCCGAACCTTCGTTAAGCCCTTTTCCGTGAAAACTTATCGTACCAGACGAAATGACCTCATCCATCGCCTGTCAAAAATCGAGAAGGAATTTACCTGCCTTTTTTGGAGCGGTTCTGAATGCGTCCGTAACTATGACTCTCATTTTCTTTTTCGAGCGGATTCGGATTTTCTTTATCTTACGGGTTTTTCCGAGCCCGAAACGATGATTCTCATGCAACGCACGAAGAAAGGCGTTCAAACGGCTATCGGCGTGCGCCCACGAGATTTGTCGAGTCACCGAGGATCGGAAATTTGGGAAGGTGAACGTGTGGGGGTTGAACGGGCACCCAAGATTCTCGGCTTCGATAAGGCCTTTAATATCCACCATCTGGAGTCGGTTCTCAAAGAATGGCTTCCTCAAGCTCCCTGCCTATTTTGGACTTTCAATGACACGAAGGATTGGGATCGAAAAATCTTCTTATGCTTGGAGGACATTCATTCCAGAAATCGAAAAGCATCGATTGTTCATACCTTTCGAGACCCTCGTATAACCCTTCATGAGATGAGAAAGAAAAAGGACAAAGCTGAAATTGAAATCATGCGCCGATCGGCTGAAATTGCGGCTCGTGGCCACATTCGCGCGATGAAAACAGCGCGGCCAGGCCTATTTGAATACCAAGTTCAGGCGGAAGTGGAACGCGAATTTAAACGAGGGGGAGCTCCATCGCCCTCGTATAATTCCATCGTCGCCACGGGCCCTAACGCCTGCACCCTTCATTATCATTCGAATGACACACAACTGAAAGACGGAGAGATTTTGTTAATCGATGCCGGTGCGGAATATGATGGTTATGCTTCGGATATAACTCGGTCGTTTCCCACGAGCGGTAAATTTTCGGCAACACAAAAGGAAGTTTATTCGTGGGTTCTTAAAGCTCAACTTGCTGCAATCAGGGCCGCACGTGTAGGCGCTCCTTTCACGGCTCCTCATGCCGCAGCCGTACGAGTCATTTGCGAAGGTCTTTCAAAAATGAAAATTATCAAACAAAGCCCAAAACAAATTCTTAAGAAAGGGCTTTGGAAAGCTTATATGCCTCATGGAACCAGTCATTGGCTGGGACTCGATGTTCATGATCGAGGTATTTATAAAGAATCGAGCATTCCTACGAAAGATGTAAAATTGGAAGTGGGACATGCCCTTACCGTGGAACCAGGCCTTTATTTTCGTAAGAACGATACAAGTATCCCGGCACGGTGGAGAGGGATCGGAATCAGAATAGAAGACGATATTGTCGTCACAAAAAAGGGGGCCGATGTCTTAAGTTCAAGTTGTCCAAAAACCATCGAAGATATCGAACGCGTCTGCGGCGTTCGCTTATAAGGCCTTCATGACTTATCGAGAAGACGATCCTAGGCTTTCATCTCACTGGAAAATTCTTCATTCGCAAGAACTGCCTAAGGTCAAAGAGAAAGGAAGTCTTGTGGTCGTGAGTTACCCTGACGACGAGGGCATCCGACTCAATCAAGGCCGCCCGGGTGCGCAAGATGGCCCCGATCGAATTCGACATTTTTTGGGACGTCTCGTTCATCAGGGAAAGAAAACGCCTCCTTTGTATGTTTTGAACGATCGTTTTACTCAAGTTCATCTTTCCATGAGGCATGAAGCCGCAGAAAAACTCGTTCGCGCTCTTCTGGATCAATCCTTTCGAGTTCTTACTCTGGGAGGTGGGCACGACTACGGCTATCCGGACTCCGCCGCCTATCGACATATCACCAAGGGAAAAGTCTTAAATATCGATGCACACCTCGATATGCGGCCGGTGGTGGATGGAAAACTCAACTCTGGAACTCCCTTTCGGCGTTATATCGAAAAATTTGGGGGGAAATCTTTAACGGTTTGGGGAGCACAACCTCAATGCAATTCCGTGGCTCATCAAAATTTTGCTAAAGAAAATTCGGTGAAAGTTCTGCGAGAGTCCGTAAAGTTCCCCAGATTTCCTGGCAAATGGGGACTGTCAATTTGCCTCGATGCTTTTGAAGGAATTCGTGGCGTTTCGGCTCCGGCGAGCGTTGGAATTCCGCTTCGATCCGGTCTCGAATGCATCCGGCACTATTCGAAACAAAGCCAGTGGATGGGAATTTATGAATGCGCTCCAAAATATGATCCCCTCCATGAAGATTCCGCAAGATATGCCGCCCTTTTGGCCTACCATTTTATTCACAGAGGAATGCTGGGATGAAAGCGATAGGTTTTGAAAAAACTGGAGGACCTCAGGAAGTCAAAGTTTTGGAGGTTCCATCTCCTGATCGGTTGTCAGAAGGCCACGTCCGGCTTCAGTTTAAGGCAGGCGGACTCAACCATCTAGATCTTTGGCTTGTGAATGGATTGCCCCGAGTTCATTATGAATTTCCTCATATCGCCGGAGCGGATTTCTGTGGAGAAGTCGTAGAATCTAAATCAAAGAAATGGAAGGTGGGCGATCGA
>CAZSZT010000129.1:0-5625 GCA_964611175.1 uncultured Bacteriovoracaceae bacterium | reverse complement strand
TTCTTTGGCGGGCAGAAGAGATCCCAATGACGAAAGATGAATTATCTTTAAAATTGTTGAACGACGCGGTGAAAACCCTTCAAGAGGCGGTTGAAAAGAAAAATCCTACTCAATTGGAGAAGGACGGGGTCATCCAGAGGTTTGAATACACGTTCGAACTGGCATGGAAAACCCTTAAGCGGTATCTTGAACTCAACAATCGTCCTAAAATTTCTAACCTTAAAGACATTTTTCGAGAAGCAGGGCGCCAGAAAGTGATTTCGTCGGTCGAAGATTGGTTTCAATTTCTTCAAGCACGGAATAATACATCGCATACCTACAACCCAAAAATCGCTCAGCAAACTTATGAGGACGCTGTCAAATTTTTACCAGCGGTTCAAGAGGTTCTTTTAAATCTGGAGAAAATTCTTGGGCGAGACGATTGACTCTGGCAAGCGCGATTTTGTCGTTCGGACAATCAGGAAGTATTTCCCTTCTGCAGAAATTCTGGCATTTGGTTCGCGAGTTTCCGGAACGGCAAAACAATATTCAGACTTGGACATAGCACTTCGAAGCTCATCCACCTTATCCAGCGCCCAATGGAATGCTTTAGAGGAGGAATTTGAGAACAGCGATCTTCCGTTTAAAGTTGATCTCATCGACTTTTCAAAAGCCGATGAAGACTTTCAAAAAATTATCTTAAAGTCGTGCGCGAAATGGGCTTGAACTCAACCGCTTTATCCCGGACTGCATTCCTTGAGGAACGTAAAAACGAAGAAGCCTTAAAAAGTTTCTCCCCAGAGGAGTGTTGAAAAAGGGGCTGTGAAAAAGTAGATTTGTAGTTCGAAAAGGGAGGCCATTATGAAAATTTCTTATGACAGTAAGGCGGATGCGTTTGCACTGATTTTGAAAGATGGGCGAATTTCCAAAGACGTTGAAATTGCCCAAAACGTATTTGCTGGGTTTGATCGTGAAGGTGGGCTTATAGAAATTCAGATTCTTGATATTTCAAAGAATGAAAATCCATGGCTCACTTTAGACGCTGCGGCCAAGTATTTAAATGTTTCTGAACGAACCCTTCTACGATGGATTAAGAGTGGAAAGTTAAAGCCTACAAAAGTGGGTCGCGAATATCGGATCAAACCGAGTCAGCTTAAGAAGTGGGGTTAGAGGTATCTCCCATAAGGCGTCGGGAGACGCCATTTGACTCTCGCGATGACTTTTTTGTAGAAGGATTTTGCTTTATTGACGAGATGTGAGTTCGGATCTTCCACAGATCAAAAAAATTCTACCCGGGGAAAGTAGCTCTAACTGGTAGCGCCCCAGTGAGAGTGCTTTATAAATCCCCAAGTAGGCGAACTTTTTCTTTCACATCTTTTAAGATGGAAGAGGGGATAGCTTTCAATTCCCTTTTTAAACGTGAATTATCAACCGCTCGACTTTGATCGATCATGATTTCACAGTCTTCAGCATTTCCGGCACATCCTTTTGGGAGAAGGATGCGTAGGATATTCTCTCCTGTAAGTTTTGTTGTACAAGGAAGAATCCAAGTAGAAGGATGTTTCGCATCGTTAAGAAAATTATTTTGAATAACGAGTACAGGTCTAATCTTTCCAGCTTCTGTCCCTTGTCTGGGGCTAAGATCGGCGAGATAGAGGAATCCATGTTTAATAGGCATCAATCAAGGCCTTCATCGCTGAGATGGGCCATCTGATCCAACTCAAGAGTTAAAGTTGATCTCGTCTGCTGTGAGGCTAATTGGTAGGCAATTTTAAGACGATCCCGCTCGACACGATCTCGTAACAATTCTAATCCTCGTCGAATGACTTCCACTTTAGTTTTCGCTCCCAAGCGTTTCATAAGGGCTAAAACTAGATTCAGTTCAGCAGGGGGAAGGGTGATGCTCGATTTGGTATTAACCTTCATACTTTTTTAATACCATGTATGGGACGTAAGGTCAAGGCGGAGTCGGATAGCAAAAAACAAGCCCGAGCGAGCTGTCTGATTAGGCGCTTTCTTACAAAGTCCAACTAAAATCTGACGAAAAGTGGCGGAGGCGCTTTGGCTCGCGTACGATTTTAACGCCAGGAATTTTTTTTCGATGTTGGAAAATATAATCGATTACTTCGAGCACATAATCCATATGGCTTTGCGTGTAAACACGTCGTGGAATGGCAAGACGCACGAGTTCCGCATGAGCGGCTTGCTCTGATCCGTCGGCGCGCCGGCCAAACATGACCGATCCAATCTCGCACGATCGAATTCCGCCTTCGAGATAAAGCGCCAAGGCCAAAGCATGGCCTGGAAATTTCTGCCAAGGAAGATGATCACAAAATCGTTTTGCATCTAAATAAATGGCGTGTCCGCCGGCCGGTCGAAGATAAGGCACTCCCATTTGATCCAATTGGCGACCCATATAAGAAGTTACGGCCAAGCGGTACTCTAAATAATCTGGTTCGAGCACTTCTTTTAATCCTTGGGCAATGGCGAGTAGATCCCGGCCCGCCAGTCCTCCGTAAGTTGGAAACCCCTCAGTCAAAATCAATTCGGCCGTCAGATCCGATACCATATCGTCGTCGTTTGTGGCTAATACCCCACCGATATTGACGAGAGCGTCTTTCTTTGCCGAAATCGTGCATCCATCGGCGAGCCGAAACATTCGCTTGGCGATGCTTAACGCCGATTCGTTGGGAAGTTCATACTTTTGAATAAACGCAGCGTTTTCCGCAAAACGGCAAGCATCGAGATAAAATGGAACACGATACTTTCGATAGAGATTCGAAACCTCCTCCAAGTTTTTCAAACTCACCGGTTGGCCGCCACACGAATTATTGGTCACCGTAAGAAATCCAACGGGCACGCGTCCCTTCGCGTTCTCCTCTAAAAATGCCTCAAGTCGATCGAGGTCCATATTGCCCTTAAAATTAAAATTCGAATTCATCTCGAAAAATTCTCGGCATGGAAAATCAAATCCCTCGAAGCGGCACGCCTCTAGATTGGCGCGTGTCGTATCAAAATGAGAGTTATTAGGAATACGCCCTGGTTTCGGACCGCTATAGCGGGACGATAATACATTAAAAAGAATGCGTTCGGCGGCACGGCCTTGATGTGTTGGAATAATATATTTGAATCCCGTTAAGCCACGAAGAGTCGCTTCAAATTACAAATAGCTTTCACACCCTGCAAACGCCTCATCTCCTCGAAGCAAGGCCCCCCAATTCTCTTCACTCAAGGCGCGCGTTCCAGAATCAGTCAATAAATCGATCATCACATCGCAGCTTTTGAGTTTAAAAAGATTGAACGTAGCCGCCTCCAGAGCTTTCCATCGATGCGTACGATCACTCTTTTTGAAAGGTTCAACTGTCTTTATACGAAATGGTTCAATGATGGTCCGAGGCTGAAATTCTGTCATAGGCCGCTATCCTAAGATTTTACGGGCGCAATCATCAAGCGATGAATTGATGCCGTGGGGTGTCTGAAACGCCGCTCCGCATCGTCGGGCGCAGTTTGGAAGCGCATGTCGAACTCATTGATTGGCCGGTGGCATGAGTCGCTCACTCAACAGATTGAGCTACGATAAGAGTGTAAGGCCCAAAAGACAAAAAAACCTTCGCAAAGTTTATTCCCGGGAACAGTTCAACTGGCAACCTCAAAATCACCACTGCGTTTCTTTCCACTGAACTTCTTCTTTCGGAAGAATCTAAAGAATTTCTTGGGACCGGTGGAGCGAGAAACTTCCGATGAATGTCGGTTTTCCATTGTACCTTTTGAGTTTTTCCAAGAGCGGCTCTTCCCTTTATGGCCTCTCTTTTGTGGCTGTTGTTGCTTTTTACCACGTTGAAAATTCATTTTTTCTCCACCCTGGGTCTTCGTAAGGTAGTTCCAGTGTCGAATTTCTTCGGGTGTTACAAAGCTTGCGGCTTCTCCGTCAGCCCCAGCGCGTGCTGTTCGTCCGATTCGATGAATATAATCTTCTGAAGTCTCTGGGAGATCGAAATTAAAGACAGTTTGAATGTCTGGAATATCAAGCCCTCGTGAGGCAACATCCGTGGCACAGAGGATTCTATAATCTCCACTTCGGAAGGCTTCAAGCGCTTGCAGTCGTTGAGATTGAGTTCGTCCGCCGTGTATCGCGGCTGTTTTGATACCTTCGCTCTTAAGATGTTTGGCTAGTCGATCCGTTCGTTGCTTGGTTCTAACGAAAATTAAGATTTGACCTTCTCGTTTTTGAATTTCTTCCAAAATTCTGGGGTTTTTGTCCTTACCATTTACATCGACGCGAACTTGTTTGATTTTAGCGATAGGTCGGTCAACGGAACCGATCGTAATTTTTTCAGGATTTCGTAACTGGGAGCGTGCCAGTTTGGTAACTTGTGGTGAAATCGTGGCCGAAAAAAGAAGTGTTTGTCTCGTATTGGGAATCGCTTCAAAAATTTGATTCATGGATTCCGCGAATCCCATATCAAACATTCGATCCGCCTCATCTAATACAAGGCTGTCAAAAGTTTTGAGATTGATCGTTCGTCGTCTTAAATGATCCACGAGACGACCGGGAGTTCCAATAACAATCGCTGGATTTTTCCTGAGTTCATTGATCTGGCGATTCATGGAGGCTCCTCCGATGACTGCCGTGGAGCGGATGTGTCGACAAAATGAAGTAAGATGAAAAATAACATCGGCGACTTGGAGCGCGAGTTCTCGCGTAGGGGTCACGACGAGAGCCCTTGACTTTGGATTTTCTAAAATTCTGGCGATGATAGGAATAGCAAAGGCCACGGTTTTCCCCGTTCCTGTTTGAGCACAAGCAATCAAATCATGGTTTTGAAAGGCTACGGGTATAGCTGCTGCTTGGATGGGAGTAGGGGTTTTATACTGCATTCGCTCAATCGCTTTCGCAATAGGTGAAGGCAATGAAAGATCATTAAATGAAAGATTTGGTGTCATGATTTGTATTTTCTAAATAGCGCAATTAGCTTATAGCAACGCTCTTAATATTTCCCTCGTTGCTATGGTCCCCTACTACTACGCTGTTGTAATGGAAGTCCTCAGAAAAGACCGCACTTGAATCTCTCAAAGCGGTGGGAATCTCGTCCTGAATGGGTTAATAGCATAGAAGAGCGGGTGGGCAAAGCATTGAGTAGGTCTTTTTTTCTTTTATCGTCTACCAATCCAAAGCCCGTCGAAATCAGGTCAATGTAAAGGTCATGAAAGATCCCAGTTTATTTAAAAACCGCCTTCCAGACTTTCTTGGTTTGTTTCGTGAACGTTCGAGGATCGGGCGGAATAATTTGAGATCTTGGCGCTAAGACTTTTGCGTAAATTCCTTCTGTGACTCTTCCTATTTTGCCCTTCCCTCGGACATCTAAATCATGGGCCGGGATAATCCCTATGAGTCGGTACCCCATCTTTTCGGCGGCAAGTTGGGTATGGGGAATTTGAAGACTTCCGTAGTAATACGCAAGCCCCGCTCCCATTTTTTTACCGAGTTTTTCCAAGATTTCGGGTCCCGAGTGAGCGATTCCCTTTCCGCGATGTTCCGGTGCGATTGTCCCTGTCATCCCAAGAATTGTTTTCGAATCATTGTCTTTTTTGGCAACGAAGAGGCCCACAGTTTTTTCACCTTTTTGAATCAATACCGGATAAAAG
>CAZSZT010000128.1:5408-5644 GCA_964611175.1 uncultured Bacteriovoracaceae bacterium | reverse complement strand
GATCGATTCAAGGAGCTCAGCATTTGGAAGACCCGGCCGTTTCTGCGCCAGCGCTACGCGAAATTTCGGCTGAAAAAGAAGTTGCCGATATTTTTTCAGGAGATTTATCGATTCGTGGCCTTTTTAACAAGCTTCATGTGGCGGTTGAGGGATGGCCACTGGTCTTTACTCTTTTAGCTACCCTCAGTGTCAGTATCGGAGGTTTGGTTCAAATTGTTCCGATGATCTTGATGGAA
>CAZSZT010000128.1:0-5398 GCA_964611175.1 uncultured Bacteriovoracaceae bacterium | reverse complement strand
TTAGAAAAATCGGTCAGACCGTATACACCTCTCGAAGTTCTTGGCCGAAGTATTTACGTTCGGGAGGGCTGTTACAATTGTCATTCACAACAAGTTCGACCCATTTTGGAAGAAGCCAAGCGATATGGTTCTCCGTCTCGATCTCACGAATATATTTATGACCATCCTTTTCAGTGGGGATCGAAACGAACGGGGCCTGATCTTCATCGCGTGGGCGGAAAATATCCTGATCTATGGCATTATCGACATTTTGAGGATCCAACGAGTATCTCTCCCCAATCGATTATGCCAGCCTATCCTTGGCTCCTCCGTCGGTCGCTGAATACCTCCGATATTCAGGCGCGAATGAAAGCCTTAAAAAAACTGGGGGTTCCGTATTCTTCGCGTGAAATCATCGATGCGGGGGAGCTTTTGAAAGTCCAGGCTCAAGAGGTCGCGGGTCGCCTTAAAGAACAGGGGAATATTGGAAATGCCGAAGACAAAGAAGTTACGGCCTTGATCGCCTATCTTCAAAGACTTGGGCGGGATGCTCTTTTAGATACGATCGTGGTCGGAGGGCAGCCATGATTAGCGTCCTTCTTACGGCGGAACGAATTCCGTTCTTTGCCATCTTTTCATTGATCGTATTTCTGGGTTTTTTCCTGGGTGTTTTGGTCTGGTCCTTCATGCATCCAAAAATCTTATTGGAAGAAAAGTCTCGCATTCCCTTTTCCGACTGTCAGGAGGATTCTCGTGGAAGATAATCAAGAGTCGAATCTTTTAAGGCCCCATTCCTTTGATGGGATCCAAGAATATGACAATCAATTGCCTCGATGGTGGGTGATGAAATTTTGGCTGACGATTGGTTTTGCTGTCGCTTATATCTATTGGTTTCATCTCGCTGATGAAGGGCGAGGTTTGATGGTCGAATACGAAATCGAAACGAAAAAGATGGCCATGACAAGAGCGAAAGAACCGACATCGGTGCCTTTAACGGAGGACGAGCTTCGGGCTTATATCAAAGACCCGGAGATCTTAAAAAGCGGTGCGGCGATTTTTCATGAAAAGTGCGTGAGCTGTCATGCCGACGATGGCGGTGGGATTGTCGGGCCTAATCTTACGGATCGTTACTGGCTTCACGGTAATCAAATGCTGGATATCGTTCGGACGGTTACCGATGGCGTGCCTGAAAAAGGGATGATTCCATGGAAGAGTCTTTTAAATCGTGATCAAATTCACTGGGTGAGTGCTTACATCAAGTCTCTTGAAGGGACAATCGCCAAGAATCCTAAAAAACCGGAAGGGACGTTAGCGACCTCACCGTAAATTTATGCCTATGGAACTGTCCACAGCCGATGCAAAGGGAACGCGCAAATGGATTTATCCGGTTCTTGCGAGAGGCGTATGGCATCGTCGAAGACGGCTCTTAGCTTATGGGCTGATCGCATGGCTTCTGGTCGCTCCCTGGTTAAAGATCAGCGGAAAACAGGCCATTTTTTTTGATATCCTTCATGGCCGGATTTATTTTTTAGGCGGAACATTTCGGATTCATGAAACCTTGGTTTTTCTTTCGTTTATTCTCTTCCTCTTTTCGAGTTTTCTTTTATTAACCGCTGTTTTAGGCCGTGTCTTTTGTGGATGGGCCTGCCCCCAAACCGTGTTCATGGAGTTTGTCTTTCGACCCATTGAAAGATTCTTTGAAGGAATGGGTTTCAAGCAAAAAATATTTTTGAAAAACGATCTAGCGGAAAGGCTGCCAGCGTTTATTCTGAAGTGGTTTTTGTTTATTTTGGTGGCGGTGATTTTGGGAAATACCTTTGTCGCTTATTTTATGGGATCTCACCGTTTAATCCCGATGATTTTGGAGGGCCCTTCGCAAAATCTTGGACCCTTTATTTTCATGCTGATTTCGAGTCTGATTATTTTATTTCAATTCGGTTGGTTCCGAGAGCAGGTTTGCCTTTTTGTCTGTCCGTATGGGAGACTGCAATCTGTTTTACTGGACTCTGATTCTTTAGTTGTTGCTTACGACCCTCATCGAGGGGAGCCTCGAGGAAAGCCCGGTCAAACGACCGGCGATTGCGTTGACTGTAAAATGTGCGTCCATGTTTGTCCGACGGGCATCGATATCCGAAACGGTCTTCAGATGGAATGTGTCCAATGTACTCAGTGCATGGACGCTTGCGATCGGGTGATGGAAACTCTTCATAGAACTCCAAGACTGATCCGCTATCAAATAGGAAAAATCTGGAGGCCCCGTTTATTTTTTTACTCCCTCATTCTCTTGGCCGCAGCCATTTCGTTGATTGGCTTTACCTCTTCGCGAAAGAATTTTTCGGCAAGTATTCATCGCGAGTCCACCCGTGAGCTTTTTTCGATGGACGCCGACGGATTCATTGTGAATCCAGTTCGGGTCCATCTGACGAACCTCTCGGATAAAGAGCTTCATATCCGTTTTATTCCGGGTGCTCCATCAAATCTTGAGATTATTTCTCCAGAAGGAGATCCCGTCCTTCGACCAGAAGAAAAATCGACCGTTTATTTGCTCCTTAGACTTTCGCCGAAAAATTTTGAGAATTTATCTGGGAAAATTGACGTAAACTTTCAGGCCGTCGATCAAACGGGTGTGTCCCATCTTTTTAAAGTTCGGATGTTGGGGCCGGTTTTATGAGTTGTCACGAAGCAGCCGCGGTTATCGAATCTCCGTTTCTTCAGTTGGCGAGTCTCGGTTTCATTTGGATCTTTTTTCATTGTAGTCCGATGTGTGGTCCGATTGTTTCAGGGTTGCAGTTAGGCTCGACGGTAAACGGAAGCGTCTTTCAAGGCATTTTCTTGTATCAATTAGGACGTGGGGTGATCTACGGGATTTTTGGAATGTTGGCCGGCTGGTTCGGATCTTCAGAAATTTTTAAACAAGAATGGATTGGCTGGGGAGCCGTGGGGGTTCTGGGAACGATGACGATCGTTCAAGTTCTGGGAACCTCTGGCCGTATTCAAATCCCCCCCATCTTGCTTTCGTTCTGGGCGAAGTCGATAAGTCATTTCAAGGGAAAAAGTCGTCCCTTTTTTCTCGGGATGGTCTTGGGATTTCTACCTTGTATGCTGAGTCTCTGGGCGTTGAGTTTAGCGGCAAGCACTCGTCATATTTTCCAAGGATTTTTACTCATGTGGCTTTTGATCTTCATGACGAGTTTGCCATTATGGGCGACGGCTCTCGGAGGAAGTTGGTTGATGCGGGGTCAAGGTGCGAAGGTCTCACAGGGAGTGCTTGGGTTTTCGACCCTTTGGACCGCCCTCATTGTCTCCGCCTCTCAAGGCTTGATTCCCCACTGGCATTTTTCTTTTGAAATTTTTAATCGGTCTTATACATTGATGTTTTGGTAAAAATGAATGCAACAATCGTGTCGTCATTGTGGCGATCTTTCTGATTCCCAGTTTTGCTGTTTAGGTTGTCAGACGGCCTTTCAACTCATTCATGCCGCAGGTCTGGAAAATTTTTATTCGCATCTGAATCGGAAACTTGAGGCGGTAAAAATTCAGAATATTTCAAAGTACGATGCCTACGATCATGAGGATTTCATCACCAAGCATACCGTTCCGAGAGGGGCGTATCGGGAGGCGCGGTTTTATCTAAAAGGGGTGACCTGCAGCGCTTGTGTTTGGCTCATCGAACGACTGCCGAAGCTTCAACCTCAATGTGTTCGATCGGAACTCAATTTTGGAACATCCGAACTACAGATTTTATGGAATGAGGGGACGTCCCATTTAAGTCAAATTCTTAAGACCTTAGCTCAGATGGGTTATGAAGCTTCATTTGCAGGGTCTCAGGAGGCGGAAAATCAGATGCAACGCCAAGAATGGCTTCGCTTGGGGATCACCGGAGCTTCAGCGGCTGGAACGATGCATTTGGGACTTCTTCTGATTGGTGCTCATTCGAGCCCCATGGATCCACGGCATGCCATGGCGATTGGACTCTTATCGATGATGGTATCGGCCCCTGCGATTTTATATGGAGGAATTCCATTTTTTCGAACAGCAAGTGCCGGACTTCGGCTTAAACGACTTCATGCGGACTTCTTAATTGTGGCCGCGATTTTGGTGGGCTTTTTTTATTCTATTTTCTCCACATCGCAGGGTTCTTCGGAAGCTTACTTCGATTCGATTTCGATGGTCGTTTTTCTTTTGTTATTAGGAC
Source organism: uncultured Bacteriovoracaceae bacterium (assembly GCA_964611175.1). Lineage (GTDB taxonomy): Bacteria > Bdellovibrionota > UBA2394 > UBA2394 > UBA2394 > CAZSZT01. The sequence continues at coordinate 1,224 of CAZSZT010000128.1, read as the reverse complement.
GGGTGATGGTTCGCCGAGCCACTCATAGAAGCTTTCGGGAGCCTTACGAGATTGTTCGAAAGTGCTCGAAAGATAAAATTGAATTCGTTCCAGCCACGACCCTTCAAAAGGGTGATCTCGTTGAAATACATCGAAACGAAACTATTCCTGTCGATGTTCGCCTTCAAAGTACAGAAGCCTGGATCGACCAGAGCGTTATCACCGGAGAAACAAATCCTGAACGAATTTTAAAAGGCCAGACCATTTCTCAAGGAGCACGAAATCTGAGTCCCTGGATGTCGTTGAGCGTTGAACATTCTTATCGGGATTCGTCACTTACTAAAATATTAAATGAGCTTCAAGTGAGACAATGGATCGCCGAAAATCCTCGATGGGAACAATATTTTACTTGGGGAGTTTTGGTCACCGCGATCTTGGGCGCAGGGTTGTCGGGATTGGATCCCGTGCCCACATTCATTTCCATTTTAATCGTTTGTTGCCCCTGTGCTCTGGTACTTTCAAAACCTTTAGTGCTCAATGCTTTTAAGCAAAAAGCGTTGAAACAGGGCGTATGGATTCGGCGGCTTGATCGCTTGCTTCAACTCAAAAGAATTAAGCGCCTTGTTTTTGATAAAACGGGAACCTTAACAGAGGGCCGATTAAGAGTTGTTCATCAATCCTCTTACGGTGCCGAGTGGGCCGAGAAAGAGGTCAACGGGCTACTTTATACCATGGCCGTTACGAGTTCACATCCCGCTTCGAGGGCTTTGGCTTTTCATTTGGCCAGTCAAGATCGAGAGAACTATTCACTCGACGTGAAGGAGGTCGTGGGCAAGGGACTCGAAGCAAACTGGAAGCATCACCACCTTCGGTTAGGAAAGAGAAGAGGAGTGGATTCCGGACTTCAATTTGAAATCGATCATCAAATTCTTCGCTCTTATATTTTAAAGGATGAGTTACGAAGCGAAGCGCCAGAGGTTTTAGAAAGGCTCAGGAAATCGGGTTATCGTCTTGCGCTCTATTCAGGAGATAAGAAAAGAGCGGTGGATGAATTCGTTTGTTCGATTGGAAATCCGTTTCAGGAAATTGTCTCCGAAGCGACAGCCGGCATGAAGAGCGCAACCTTAGGAATGGAATCCGCGATGATTGGTGACGGACTTAATGACGCTTTGGCGATGAACAAGTCAGGATTAAGCATTGGAATTTCTGGAAGTGCGGAATCGAATCTTCAAACGGCGGATATTT
>CAZSZT010000127.1:0-5652 GCA_964611175.1 uncultured Bacteriovoracaceae bacterium | reverse complement strand
GCCCATTGTTTGACTCACGAGTTTATGAATTTCCGACCGAGTGTCCTCCAGATTTTCAGCCTTCTTTTTTAAAACCACATAACAGTAAACGCATTCACCTTTAAGATCATGGGGAATCCCAACGGCTGCGACCTCGGCCACAAGGGGATGACCCATGCACGCCGATTCAAATTCATTCGGGCCAACGCGTTTGCCGGCAATTTTAATGGTGTCGTCGCTTCGACCTTTCAGAAACCAAAAACCATCTGAATCGATCATGGCCCAATCGCCATGGTACCAAACCTTTTCTCCGAATTTTGAAAAATACGTTTCCAGATATTTTTGCGGATTATGAAGAAAACCTTTGGTCATGGATGGAAGAGGGGTCAGACAAACCAAATGACCAATTCCGTCCGAGAGAGCTTCTCCTTTTTCATTCCAAGCTTGTGCGTTCACTCCTAAAGCAGGTCCCCCCAGAGTTGCCGGCTTTAACGGCTTCAAAAAACTAGGCATGAGCAGGCAGCCCATGATTTCCGTTCCTCCGGAAATATTGATAACCGGGCATCGGGATTTTCCAACCTTCTCAAAATACCAAATCCAAGATTCCTCATCCCATGGCTCGCCCGTCGATCCCAAGAGACGCAGAGACTTCATTTCATATCGATCAATCCAAGAATCTCCCGCCTTTTTGAGAACCCGGATTGCCGTTGGCGAAATTCCGAGATGAGTAACCTGGTGGCGTTCGATGATTTTCCAAAGTCGATCGGATTCCGGAAAGTCGGGCACTCCTTCATAAAGGACAACACTCGCACCCAATTGAAGGGCTCCAAAAAGTTCCCAAGGTCCCATCATCCATCCGATATCCGTATACCAAAAAAACCGATCTCCCGAATGAACGTCGAATGCGTATTTTAACTCCTTGCCCGTTGTGGCCAACACTCCAAACGACGTATGAACACAGGCTTTAGGCTTTCCGGTTGTTCCTGACGTATAAAGATACATCACGGGAGATTCCGCAGGTCGAGAGACCGAGGCAACGATTTTCTGATCCTGATGTCCACGATGAAAATCTTCTCGTTTTAAAACAAAAACGTCCGCCACGGATGGGCATTGAGAACGAAGCTCTTCCATCACCTTTCGAACGGGAACCTCCTTTCCTTTTCGATACGTTTTTTCCTGAACAAAAACAAAACGAACCTTCGCATCTTGAATCCGAGAGGCAATGGCTTCCGCTCCGTATCCTGAGAAAATAGGAATCACAATCAATCCGGCTCTTAAGGTACCAAAAAACGCCGCGACCATTTCAAGACTCATCGGCATCAAAAGGGCTACGGAATCTCCAACCATTGCCCCATTTTGTTTAAGCTTTTCGGTAATCCAGCTCGATTCCCTCGCTAAATCTTCATACGTCCACGATTTTGAGCGATCGGGCTGATCAGCCTCAAAAATGAGAGCCGTCTCTTTTGCCATGGTTTTTAAATGACGATCGATACAATTTTCAACAATTGAAAGTTCCGCTCCCGGAACCCATTCGGGATGCGGAAGTCCACGAGATAAAATATCCGTATAGGGTTTCGAAAACGAAAGACTCAAATCCTTCAGAACCATCTCCCAGAACCATCGTAGATCTTTTTGGGAACGCAAAAGGAGTTCGTCGTAATCTGAGGCGCCCGTTTTTTGAATGAGTTTGAGAATATGAGAATTCTTGATCCAAGCCTCTGTCATTGCTGGATTCGCTTTATAAAGCATCTTTTCCTTCCTATCCTGAAATCTATCCTGAAAAGGTTCTATTCGAAACGAAAAATCGTTTCTTAACGCAAAGAGCCTTTTCGAAATGCCATATGTACCAAAGAATCTTTTCCGTTATGATGGAAAAATGGAATGGGAAGTCACTCACCAAACCTTTATGCAGTTCATTGTTTTAATTCTTTTCATGCTTGGCCTTCTGGTGGGCTGGCTCTGCGTTTTTGCTTTTAGTGAACCACGGACTTTTGTTCGATGGTTTACGCCTCTGCACTGGATCCTTCGACGGTTGTTTCGAAATCACGAAAAATATCAGTTTTCGGCCGGATATTTAACGGGCTATGTATTTTTAACCATTCTTTCTTTTTTATCGATGCTTTTAGGAGGATGGCTTGTGACTCTTTTATTTAATTTATGGGCTTCGCCCTTTGCCAGAATTCTCTATTTCTAGCCAAAGAAAATCGAACGTCTTTCTTTAAGAACGTCAAAAACCATCTCCTGAATGTTTTCGCGAAGTTTTTCCGTTTCTCGATTAATTAAAATTCCGTCCTGAACATCCCGTTCACTGAATCCATCAAAAGGGACGGGCTTTCCAAAAACGATCGTCCATTTTGTGGGAAGAGGAATGGCCCCAAGGGGTCCAAGCAAAGGAAAAGTTGGAGTGACCGGAATAAAAGGTAAGCCTAGAGGTCGAGCGAGAATGGCGGATTTATAAAGAAGTGGATGAATTTCTTCCGCTCCAATAATCGCAACCGGGACAATGGGCGCTTTCGTTTTCATCGCGAGCCGAATGACTCCTCCTCGTCCAAAACGTTGAAGGTGGTAGCGTTCGGTATACGGTTTCGAAATTCCTTTCAGGCCTTCTGGAAAAACAGCCACTATTTCTTCGTGGCTTAATAAACGCTCGGCATTTTCAGTGGAAGCTCGTACGCCGCCGATTCGATTCATAAAAACGCCTAAAAAAGGAAAGTGAAAGACAAAGTCGTCGACTAAGAAACGAACTTCTCTCTGTTTAGGATGTTCGTTAAACAACGCCACTTTCATCATGGCGCCGTCATAGGGAAGAACCCCAGAATGGTTTGCGACTAAGAGACACCGGCCTTCGAGAGGAACGTTCTCCATTCCTTGAAGAGAGACTCGCCAGTATTTGGTGAAAAGAAAATCGAAAAAGGGTTTGATCGCCATTTCAAACCGACGATCGCAGCCATAATCATCGACTTCATCGCTTTGAAGAACGCGACGCATTCGAATGATAAAATTGAGTATTTTTTCCGGAGCGTTTTTTAATTTTTGGCTTGGAGAGGAAGTTCCTTCCGACTACCCTAAGAATTCCTTAAGAGAATGAAAACATTCTCGCGCGAGTTTCTCTAATTTTCTTCGATCATAAGTCGCGGGGTCCCGATAATATTCATCCAATTCTTTGGCCAGCTGACTTAAAAGTCGATGGGATGAAAAAGAATACGTTTTTGCGGCCTCTGATGTTTTATCTTTTAACTCGCCCATTGATACTCCTGAAGTCGATGTGCTTTTGCAAATTCTAAAAAGGCTTCTTTGGAATTGAGTTTCGGTTCGAAATTCATGATCTCTTTTGCTTTTGCCCCGTCCGCTACCCATAAATATCGGAAATAATCCAAAAGTTTTCCGGGAACCGCGCCAAGTTGAAGATTCCAAAGCACTTGCACCAACGGATAGGCGACGAAAGAAGCAACCGGCTTCTCGTAAGGCGTAACTGAGGGGGATGACTCCCTTGCCTACAATATTGAAAATTCCAGGGTAGTCTTTTCGGACGGCATTCCAAAGAGCGCGAGAGGCGTCGGATTCATGAAGGAATTGCATTAAAGGATCATAGCCTAACAACGTCGGCACGACCGTTCTTCTAAAAAGTTCCGTAAAATAATTTTTGGCCGTCGGACCAACGATCAAACAAAATCGAAGAACGCAAACAATCATCTCCGGCTTCTCATCGAATAAAACCGAAACTTCCTTTTCAGCATCCACTTTGTCTCGAACAAGATGCGAATGAGGATGAGGATCCAGGCGTTGAGTTTCTTTGATATAATTTGGATTTTTAGGAGAAGCTCCGTAGACCGCCGTGGATGAACAAAAAACAAATTTACGAATATTCGCCGCTTTTGCGGCACTGACGAGATTCAAAGTGCCGATGACTTCCAATTCGTGAGCATACACCCAATTAAGAGTGGGATTGTTTTTCGAAGCACAATGAACCAATACATTCGCTCCTATCTCCATTAATTTGGCGGCCAGGGTCGCGTCCGCTCCCGGCTTAATGAGATCAACTTTAACGAAATGAAGCTTCTTCGATTTTTTCTTGGGCGCGTGAAGATCGATGACCCAATAATTCTCCACTTCGGGGTTTTTTTCCAATTTCTTAATCAGAAGACGCCCTAATATCGTATGAGCTCCCACCACCACGATACGGTCTGAAATACTGGGCTTTAAGCTATCTTTGTCCGATGTCGTCATTTTAGTTCCCAAAGAATCATGGCTCGTACTACAAAACTCTATCATGATTCAACGCCTGTCACCTCATCTCGTCCATCAAATTGCGGCTGGCGAAGTCATTGAACGTCCTGCGTCGGTCGTGAAAGAACTTATCGAAAATGCGTTAGATGCCGGAGCATCAACCATTTCCCTTCATTACGAGGAAGGGGGGCTGAGGTCCCTGATTGTTGAGGATGATGGAGAAGGCCTTTCGTTTGAAGATTTTCCCCTAGCTTTTGAAGCTCACGCGACAAGCAAACTCCGACAAATGGAGGATTTCGAATCTTTAAAGACCTATGGATTTCGTGGCGAGGCCTTATGTTCGATTGCAAGTGTTTCGGATTTAGAAATCTGCTCTTCGGCTCGTGACGCGACGGAAGGAACGCTCGGACGTGTTCAGTTTGGGGCCCCGCAAAAACTGGAAGCCGCAGATCGGCGTAAGGGAACGAGAGTCACGGTGCGCGATTTATTCAAACGTCATCCCGCCAGGCTAAAATTCATGAAGAGCTTACGTTCGGAATCCCAGCAAATCCAGAATGTATGGAAGCGTTATGCTTTGGCTCGTCCGGATAAAAATTGGATTCTTCATCCTGGTCTCGGAGAGAAAGAGCAAAGAATCTCTGCGTCGACGTCATTGGAGAGAGTTCTCTGGTTCTTTCAGGAAGATCATTCTAAACGGTGGACCTCTTTCAAGGAGGCGGATGCGCAATGGCAAGTGGAAATCATTCTCTTAAGACCGCGGTATACGGACCAGAAGCGTGGGGGCATTTACCTTCATCTTAATCAACGGCCCTTTCGTGACGCTTCTTTGGAATTCGCGATTAAGAGAGCCTTTGAAGGATTCACGGAATTTCCAAGAAATAGTTCCGCCGTCGTGTATTTAGAGGGGTCTCCTCGACTTTACGATGTCAACGTGCATCCCATGAAAACAGAAGTGCGGTTTTTGAATTCAGAGGCTTTGTTTTCCCTTCTCGTGCATTCGATTCGACGGCATCTTGAAAGCGATCATCAGGTTCAAGCCTTTCCTTCGTCGCCCATGTCTTATGGTAAGTTGTCAGAAAACCCACCTACGAACTTTGGTTTTTTGAAAAATTCTTCCCAGGAAGAAAGACAAAACAAAGCGGCTTCGAAGATCGAAACGGATCTATCATTAATCGAGATCCAAGTATCGCCCGTTCAAGCTCAGCAATTCGGATTCCTATCTGCCCCACCTTTTTCTTATTTAGGTTCGATCGATGATACTTATTTGATCGCCAAGAAGGGGGAAGACCTTTTCGTTTTCGATCAGCATGCTCTTCATGAACGCATTCTCTATGAACGCTTGCTGAAAGATTTTCTGGCGGGAAAGAAATTGCCAGCTCAGCGTCTTTTATTTCCAATTCCGTTATCGTCCGATTCCGTAGATCTTCTGTTGGAGCACGAAGAGTT
>CAZSZT010000126.1:0-5681 GCA_964611175.1 uncultured Bacteriovoracaceae bacterium | reverse complement strand
CTTTGACCTTATGATTCGCAAAGGCAAAAGGTTTTAATTGCTCTCGAAATCTGTCTTTAAATTGAGATGTATTGACGGAGCGTTCGTTTGCGGGAACAAGTCGAATGAAGGCCTGTGCGACATTGGCCTCTCCATCCCTTCCACCGACGGTCAAAACAGAATTCTCTACTTCAGGATTCGATCGTAACAGTTCATCGATTTGAAGAGAAACCTCATTGGTTCTTTCGAGATTCGTTCCCGAGGGGAGGTCCACGGAATATGAAAATTCTCCAAAATCTTGTGGAGGTAAAAAAGTCTTGGGAATAAAGACAAGGGCGACGATACTTAAGAGGAGAATCAGAGAAGCCCCTCCTATCGCAAGAATGGGCTTCACCACGACGATTTTTAAAGTTTTGTCATAAAAAATTTCCAAATGGTCTTGGAATTTCTGGAATCTCTTAACCGGGTTTCCTAAAAATCGACCCCATGGGGTTTCATTGGAATGAGATCTCGCAGCAAAATAGGCAGAAAGCATAGGTGCCATCGTAAAAGCATCGAAGAGACTAATCGCCATGGCGAAACAAATCGTGAGCCCAAATTCCTTAAAAAACTGACCGACGATTCCATCCAAAAAGGAAACAGGTCCGAAAACGGCAATGACCGTTAAAGTTGTGGCGATAACAGCCATTGTGACTTCTTTGGTTCCCACGAGAGCCGCAACTGTTCCAGGCGAACCTTTTTCAAGATGTCGAAAAATGTTTTCTCTTACCACGATGGCGTCATCGATCACGAGCCCGACGGACAAACTGAGCGCGAGTAATGTCATGATGTTGACTGAAAATCCAGCGCCGTCCATTAAGAAAAACGCCCCGATCAGAGAGGTGGGCAGAGCGAGACCCGTAATGAAAGTCGATCGGGCATTTCCTAAAAAGAAAAAGACCACCAAGATGGTTAAAAGAATTCCAAGCAAGATTGATTCCCGAACGTCCGTGACATTCGCTCGAATGGGCTTTGCCCCGTCGTAAACGACGTGAACATTTGGAGCGCCCTTTTCATGTTTCAGCGACTCATTGATTTTTTCCGTCGCTTTAAACACCGAGTCGACGACTTGAATTGTATTCGAGCCGGTCTGTCGAAAGATGAAGAGCAAGAGAGACTGTGAGCCGTTGACATAGGCTCTTGAAGTTTCATCTTCAAGAGAATCCGTTACATCTCCAACTTGACTTAAACGAATGGGAACGTCGTTTCCTAAAAAATTAACAAGACTCGATTCGATTTCTTGAATACTTTTAAATTCTCCGAGGGTTCTGAAGACGGTTTCGGTTTTGGATTCGGAAACTTTTCCGGCGGGGATGTTTTGTCCCGAAATACTTAATCGCTCAGCAACCGAAGTGACCGAAAGCTCTCGGGCTTTAAGCTTTTCTCGATCGAGTTCAACTTTAATTTCTCGCTTTCGGCCACCGAGAATTTCAACGAGTCCCACTTGATCAACCTGTTCAATTTTAGGTTTGATTTTTTCTTCGGCCAAATCATAGAGTTCCGCAGGGCCTACTTGGTCAGTAGAAAGAGCCAAAATGGCAACGGGATGTGCGGAAGGGTCAATCCGCCGGATCATGGACTCTTTGGCGTCTTCAGGAAATTTTAATCGTGCCGAAGCCACGCGAGCTCGAACTTGTTGTTCCGCATCCTTGATATCCGTTTTAAGACGAAATTTGACGTAAACAACGCTAACGCCTTCTTTGGAGATCGAATTCAAAGTTTCAATTCCTGAAATTCCTGAGATTTCTTCTTCCAATGGCTTTGAGATCAGCGTTTCAATTTCATTAGGCGACGCTCCAGGATATGGTGTCGAAACCATCACGACGGGAAAGGAAATATCGGGAAATAGATCGACCGGCATTCGCTTAAAGGACATCCATCCGAGCGTTAAGAGAACAAAGACAACACAAGATACAAAAATCGGCCGCTTAATGGAAAGTTCGGCAAGATTCATGGAGAGCCTCTGAAAGTTTTCATCTGAGCCAGGAGGTTTAAAAGTTCAGTCACGGCGTTGATGAGAGTGAGACGAGAATTGGCATAATCTTGTTCAAAGAGCAAAACCTGATAGGTCGTGGAGCGCCCCTGTCGATGTCTTTGTCGTTCATGATCGAGCTTTTGTTGTTGAATGACTTCAATTTTTTGAAGGAGCTCCAAGCGTTTCTTGGCTTCCCCATACTGAAGAATGATGTCCTGCCAATCCTTTTGTTCCTCTTGAAGGCTTCTTCGAAACTTGAACTCTGCAGCTCGGATTTCCCTTTCGTAACCAGCCCTAACATCTTTTTGATCCCAAAACATCAAGGGAGTCATAAACCGAAGGCCTATGGCCATCGTCGGATTATCCGTGGAAAAGGCATCTGAAAAAGCACCCGAAAAACTGGCATCTCGGGAGTTGAGAGCCAAGCTCCCATACATGTCAAAGGTTGGGGAATTTTTTTCCCTTCCGATCGTTGCGGTCGAGCGAGCCACGCGTCTCCATTCGTTTGCAGCCATCACATCGTCCCTTAAGCCCGTCTTTTCCGGAAGAGACACCTTTAAAATATCTTCGAGATTAAAAGACTGAAGTTCTTCGGGCACTTCGACTTTGGATAATCCTCTATATATATTAAAATTAAGAGAAAGATTTCTGAGAGAATCGACCGCATACTGCAATTGAAGTTCCCTCACTTTGAATGCCGCATCGGCCTGAAGAAGATCTGATTTATCGGCAAGATTTAAGCGAACTCTTTCCGCATTCCATTCTCGAAATTGCTTGGCACGCTCCAAGCTTTGTTGCTCTACGAGTACGATTTTTCGCGCACCCACGAGATTCCAGTATGCCGTCTCAGCGGATGCCAAAATGAGTTTCGTTTGGTACTGTTCCGTAAAGGAGGTTGCTTTTGCCGAAGCCTCGGTCAATTCCTTAAGCGCGCGAGTTTCTCTGCCAAATCCATTTCTCCAAATCGACTGGTTCAATTCAATATAGGGCTTTCCATTATAGTAATCCGGAAGGGGAACGGTGGAAGGATTCGTTCCAGAAAGACGATAATCCGAAAATTCAAAGCCAAAAGTTCCCGCTAAGCCAAAGGGTGTCGTCTGAGATAATCCCAACGAATACTTCTTCAAGACCGTTTTTGTGCCTTGAAAGCTGGGGTTCGACGTCGGACTTTCATCTTTTGCAAATTCTGTATTTGCAAACAAAATCGGTGAATACAAGAGAAAGCCTTCGCGAAGCTTTTCCAGATTTCCAAGACTCATCTCAAGGTTTCCTCTGTAGCCCAGATGATTAATTTCAACTTGTTTTAAGTACGATTCAAGATCGAGCTTTTCTGCGAAAGCAGCCGAAGAGATAAAAATGAAAGCGAATGACAGTCGAATATTTCTCAATCTGTCGTTACGATATCAAGATTGTAAAAAAAATCACATGGATACGTAGAATTTAATGGGTACGCAGGTTCTCCATTTCGCGTTGAGTCGGATAAAATTTAAGGTTCAAATAAAGGAAGGCGGAAGCAAGAAACGCTAAAATTCCGGCTGTTACAAAAGCGACTGCTGAATTATACTTCGACCACAAAAGTCCGAATATCGCGCTTGCCGGAAGTGAGCCGATTCCCACGATGAGGTGATAGACTCCGAAGGCGGAGCCTCTTAATTTCATCGGCACGAGATCAACAACCAACGCCTTTTCCCCCGCTTCCGCTAATCCGTAATAAAAGCCATAAACGAGAAGAATCAAGATGAAGACCACTGAATTTTCAATGAAACCAAAACTCACGAACGATGCGGCGTAAATGAGCCAACCCGAAAGAACCGTATGTCGGCGGCCGATTCGATCCGAAAGTTTACCCCCCCAAAAACTGGTTAACATTTTAACGACATTAAAAGCAGCCCATAAAGCCGGAATATAAACGTTTGATATCCCGATTTCCGTCAGTCGAAGAATCAGGAAGGCGTCCGTCGCACAACTTAAAGTGAATAGAAACAATATTCCGATGAAAAGCTGAAATCTCGGAGGCAAATCCTTTAAGGTTTTTAAACTAATGACCTCCTTTTCCGTACCCGGAACTTCCATTTTGGGAGACGGATCGGCTCTCATCGCTGCGAAAACAAAATAAAGAGACAAAATCCCCGGAATAATCGTTAAGAAAAAGAGGGTTCTATATTCACCGGGAAAATAAAAGAGAAAAGCCATTGTCAAAAGAGGAGCTAACGCCGCGCCCAAATGATCCATTCCACGATGAAAGCCGTAAATCCAACCCCGATTCGTAGGGATCGTGAATTTTGAAAGCCAAGCATCCCGGGGAGCTGTTCGAATACCCTTTCCTAAGCGATCTCCAAAGCGAATCCAAAAAACATGCCAGGGACTGAAGGCCGCCCCAATGAAAGGTCGAAGAAAGTTCGAAAGGATATAGCCGATTAAAACAAAGGGCTGGCGAATTTTCCATTTATCCGAATAGTAACCCGCCCAAAGTTTTGTGAAACTGGCAATTGCTTCGGCAACGCCTTCGATAACGCCGACGAAGACAACGCTTGCTCCAAGGCTGCCCACCAAAAATAACGGAAGGATGGGATAAACAGATTCACTGGCGATATCGGCTACAAGGCTTGAAAGACCGAGAAGCCAAACGGGCTTTGAAATTTTACTTTTTATTTGGCTAAGATCCGTATGAGATCCTCCGCAAAATAGGTGGCGATGAGATCAGCGCCCGCGCGGACAATGGATCTTGTGGATTCTAAAATGCCACGGTCTCGATCAAAAAGCCCTGCCTTCGCCCCCAATTCAATTAAAGAACATTCGCCACTGACTTGATAAGCCGCGACAGGAACATCTGAAAATGTTTTAAAATCCGAAACAATATCGAGATACCAGGACGCGGGCTTCACCATCACAATATCGGCACCTTCTTCAAGATCGAGTTTGAGCTCCCGAAGAGCTTCACGTCGATTTCGAAAATCCATTTGATAAGTTTTTTTATCTCCCTGCACTTCAGCCGAAAGGACATCCCGAAAGGGACCATAAAGGCATGAAGCGTATTTTGCCGTGTAGGCCATGATGCCCGTATTTTCAAAGCCGCTTCGATCAAGCGTTTGCCGAATGGCCTTTACTCGCCCATCCATCATATCCGAAGGAGCCACCAGGTCGACGCCTGCTTTGGCGTGTAAGGTGGACATTTCGCTAAGAACTTCCAGCGTTTCGTCGTTTAAGATTTTTCCATTTTTATAAATGCCATCATGCCCATGATCGGTATAGGGATCGAGAGCGATATCGGTCATGACTAATAAGTTGGGGATTTTTGATTTGATCGCATCAATAGCATGGATGATGATGGAATCCTTTAGGAGTGCATCGCTTCCCCTTGCATCTTTATTTTCAGAAACTCCAAATAATAAAACAGAGGCAAGACCCTTTGAATGGAGTTCCTTTAGAAAGGGGATCAGCCGGTCCGGGGAAAGGGTATAGGCAACGGGAAGGCTTTTGTTTTGGAGGAAGAGGCCTTTTCCCTTCTTAACAAAAACAGGAAAAATAATTTTGGAAATAGATAAAGAGTTTTCCGATACCAGTTCTCGGATTTCCGGATGAACGCGCAGACGTCGCGGGCGTTTAATCACGATTTCACCACAAAGTTATAAAGCTTTTTGGGAACAAAAATTTCTTTCACAATCGTTCCCGAAGTATAGGATGCGAT
>CAZSZT010000125.1:0-5691 GCA_964611175.1 uncultured Bacteriovoracaceae bacterium | reverse complement strand
TTGGCCTTACCCCCAGGAACATAAATTCCCAATCGATCTAATGGACGTATTTCCGTCCCCCAAAAAATTCCATTGTGATCCGTCGTTTGAAAGGAGGCGACTTTAAGATCTCTTTGAAAACCCTCGGCCCTCTCCTTCGTTTTCTCAAGCGCTCGGCGCACCGAACTCGAAACTTTTTTATGGGAATTGCGAATTTCTTCTTCGGGAATCCAAAGCTGCTCTTCCGTCATACTCACACGATCGAATTCTTGCGCAATCTCGAGTAAATAACGCTCTCCCTCCAATCGATAACAATGAATTTGTTCTTCGACGATCGGAGAATACTCATCGAATAGGCGATGTCTCCTGTCGATCAAATCTTTAAAGTGTTCCGCACATTCGGGTGTACCCGATCTTAAGACCTTCAAACTTTTTCTCTCCAAATCTTTGCGCCAAGCGTTTGCAGTTTTGTATCAAAAGATTCATAACCGCGATCCAAATGATATACGCGTAGCACTTGAGTTTTTCCCTTGGCCTTTAGTCCCGCCAATACCAAAGAAGCCGACGCTCGCAAATCGGAAGCCATGACGGACGCACCACCGAGCTGAGAAACTCCCGTCACAAGGGCGGTGTTGGCTTTCACTTCAATATGCGCTCCCATACGCCGTAGTTCACTCACATTACCAAATCGATTTTCAACAACCACTTCTCGAATCATACTTACGCCAAATGTTGAATCGGCCACCGACAAACAGGCCATGAATTGGGCTTGCGCATCGGTAGGAAACCCAGGAAAGGGAGCTGTGTCAATTGCCGTGGGTCTTAAATTTCCGTCCGATTTAATTCGGATCGATTTTTCATTCTCATAAATTTCACAACCCATCTCTTTAAGTTTCTGAAGGACGGCATTTAACGTTCCGTGTCGATACGGGTGACATTCCACTTCGCCCCCGGTAATGGCCGCCGCTGTTAAATAGGTCAACAATTGAATTCGATCGGGTTGAACCGACCATTTTAATCCCTTAAGTTTCGAAACACCTCGAATTTTAATTTGTGAGGATCCATGTCCAGTGATTTTCGCACCCATTGCATTTAAGGCTTCACAAACCTCCATCACTTCGGGCTCCTGAGCAGCATTCCCTAAGATGGTTTCTCCTTCCGCAAAAACGGCAGCCGTAACAAGATTGATCGTGCCCGTCACGGTTGGGAATCCCAAAACAAAAGTGGTACCTCGAAGTCGCGGAGCTTCCGCTTTGATATACCCGCCTTCAATACGAATTTTAGCCCCCAAGGCCTCCAATCCTTTCAAATGAATATCAACGGGTCGCTCCCCAATGGCACAGCCCCCCGGAAGAGAAACTTCGGCTTTTCCAAATCGGCCGATCAACGGCCCAAGAACCAAAACCGAAGCCCGCATTTTGCGTACCCAATCATACGGGGCGATATGAGATTTTAAAGAACGACACTGAAGATCGGCCTCCCCTCGAATCTCGACCCCCATCTCTTTAAGGAGTTGAAGCATCGAGTGAATATCAGCGACGCGCGGAAGACTTTCAAAACTAAGCGTCTCGTCTGTCATTAACGATAAACAAAGAAGGGGCAGAGCCGCGTTTTTCGCCACTGGAATACGAACACTCCCTTTAAGAGAAGCGCCGCCTTCCATCCATAAACAGTCCATGGCGGCCATCTTGGCGAAAAATAAGACAAAAATCGAGGGGCGACTACTTAGTAAAGAAGTGATGGGGGCCGATTTGCCAGGACTGCGTAAATAGTTGAGAAACCTCAAAACGTTGCTGGGGTCCAGCGGTCTCAAGTGCTAAAAGACCAGGACTCGCCAATAATTCGCCCCAGTTCTTGACAATTTGTACAAGAAAATCTCTTCCACCATCATTCGCCAGCAAGGCCAACCGAGGTTCATAATCTCGAATATCGGGAGAAAGAGCCTCCCATTCGCTTGGATCTATATATGGCGGATTCGAAACGATGATGGTCCAATCGTTTCCGAAGGGACGACGTATGTCACCGATTTCAAAATGTATTTTAACCCCATGTTTATTTGCATTTTTCTTCGCGACTTCAAGAGCTTCTGAAGAAATATCCCAGGCCACCACTTCAAAATTTTCCCCCAAAACTTTTGCCAAACTAATCGCCACACATCCACTTCCGGTTCCCAAATCGATAATCCGACCTTGAGACATACGGCGACCACGAATCCAATCCACAACTCCCTGAACAAGCTGTTCGGTTTCCGGACGAGGAATTAAAACAAAGGGATTAACGTCGAATTCCAAATCGTAAAATTCCTTTTTTCCGACAAGATAGGCGATCGGTTCATAGCGAAGACGCCTTTGCACCAAATCCTCAAAATACTTTCTTTTATCTTCCGAAACTTCTTCTTGATCTCGAACAAAAAGGTCCTCGATTCGACATCGAAGACTGTGCGCTAAAAGTAAGCGAGCTTCGAGAAGCGAGCGACCTTGATTGACGAGTCGAAGGTTGTGCGCAGCCTGTGCAAGAAGATCTACGACTTTCAAGGATTCGTCTCGGCCAGTTGTTTCGTATAATCTTCCTGCTGAAGAGGCTCAACAACGGGATCAAGGTCTCCCTCCATGACCGCTGACAGTCTCTTTAAGGTTAATCCAATTCGATGATCGGTGACTCTTTCCTGTGGAAAATTATAAGTTCGAATTCGTTCGCTTCGATCCCCCGTTCCTACTTGAGCCTTTCGATTGGCGGCTCTTTCCGCTTCTTGTGCCGTCACTTTTGCATCCAAAAGTCGAGCCCGTAAAACTTTCATGGCTTTTGCTTTATTTTTAATTTGGCTTCGTTCGTCTTGGCAGACCACTACGGTATTCGTGGGTAAGTGAACGATACGTACGGCGGAATCCGTTGTGTTCACCCCCTGTCCACCCTTTCCACCGGCACGAAAGACATCGATACGCAAATCTTTTTCGTTGATATCGACATCCGCCTCGGTCGCCTCGGGAAGAATCGCGACCGTCACGGTCGATGTGTGAATTCGACCCATGGCTTCCGTTTCAGGAACCCGCTGAACTCGATGAACACCTGATTCATATTTGAGTGTGGTATAAACATCAGAACCCTCGATCATGGCAGAGACTTCCTTGTAACCACCACGATCGGAAAAAGATTCGCTTAAAATTTCGATTCGCCAGCCTTTTTTTGCGGCATATTTCGAGTACATCCGAAATAGGTCCGTCGCAAACAAGGAGGCTTCATCCCCACCGGCTCCCGCTCGAATCTCCAAAATAATATTTTTCCCGGCGTGAGGATCCTTGGGAAGGAGTTCAATTCGAATTCGATTTTCTAAATCGGGAATTTTAGCGTCGATTTCCCGAATCTCTTCGCGAGCTAAATCCGAAAACTCACCGCCCGCGGAAAGCATTTCTTGCGCGTCTTCCTTTCGCTTGAGAAGCTCTAAATATTCCCCCGAAAGGCCAACAAGCCGCTCCAAGTTAGAACGCTCTTGAGAGAGTTCACGAAATTTATTCGTGTCCTTGATCACATCAGGATTACTGAGTTCGGAATTTAAATGATGATAACGGTCGAGTACCGCTTCCAACCTGTCCTTCATCGGAATCGGAAACAGCTACTTCGAGCTACGTCCGGCCGCGTACTTCTTACGGAATTTTTCAATTCGACCTTCCGTATCCACCACGCGCACCGCGCCGGTATAAAACGGATGGCAGGCCGAACAAATTTCAACGTGAATTGAAGCCTTCGTGGATCGAGTTACGAACTCGCTTCCGCAGTTACAGGTCACGCGGCAAGGAACATAGGATGGGTGAATATCAGCTTTCATTGATTCATACTCTCCAAAAACTCTTTATTGGTTTTGGTCTTCTCAATCTTATCTAAGATGAATTCCATACTGTCAATGGGTGAGAGCGGCGCTAAGAGTTTTCGAAGCACCCAGACTCTTTGAAGAATATTCGGGGGGAGTAAAAGCTCCTCTTTTCGTGTCCCAGACTTATTAATATCAATGGCAGGATAAATTCGCTTATCGGCCAATTTACGGTCCAAAACGAGTTCCATATTACCCGTTCCCTTAAATTCTTCGAAAATCACTTCATCCATTCGGCTTCCGGTTTCAATCAGGGCCGTGGCAATAATCGTTAAGCTACCGCCTTCTTCCACGTTTCGAGCTGAACCAAAAAACCGTTTGGGTCGGTGAAGAGCGTTTGCATCCACCCCTCCAGAAAGAATCTTCCCTGATGGCGGAACCACCGTATTGTAAGCACGAGCCAAACGAGTGATCGAATCGAGTAAAATAACAACATCATGCCCATGCTCGACAAGTCGTTTTGCCTTTTCGATAACCATCTCGGCGACCTGAACATGGCGTTGCGCAGGCTCATCAAAGGTAGAAGACACTACTTCGGCCTTCACATTCCGAGACATATCCGTAACTTCCTCCGGACGCTCGTCAATAAGGAGAACGATCATCTTAACCTCGGGATGATTATTGGAAATGGAATTCGCAATATTTTGCAAAACCATGGTTTTTCCCGTTCGAGGAGATGCCACGATAAGACCCCGCTGGCCTTTTCCGATCGGGCAAAGAAGATCCATGATACGACCCGTATAATTATCCTCAACCGTTTCCAGTTTAATTTGTTCTTCGGGATAAAGCGGTGTGAGGTTATCAAATAAAATTTTATGGATCGCTTTTTCAGGCTTATCGAAATTAATGGATTCCACTCGAAGCATGGCGAAATAACGCTCCCCTTCTTTGGGATGACGAATTTCACCGCTTACGGTATCACCCGTTCGAAGGTTAAAACGCCTTACTTGAGATGGCGAGACGTACACATCATCCGGGCCTGGCAAATAATTAAAATCCGGAGAACGTAAAAATCCAAAACCATCCGGAAGGACTTCTAAAACACCTTCGGAATAAACCGCAACGTTCTGTTTGGCAGAATTTTTAAGGATCGCGTAAATAAGATCTTGTTTTCGTAGGGAACTTGCATTTTGAACGCCATAAGATTCCGCCACGGTCACAAGTTCCGCCGCTGGTTTTGCCTTCAAATCTTTTAAGTAAATCATTTCGGCGGGAGTATTCGTCATGACCTGACCGTTTCCATCAGGGCTTACCGAATTATTCGAGTTGTTGTTGTTCGAGTTATTAGGGACAGCTTCGCCCCCCCCCGTCACGGCGGGAGCGTCAGATAACATATCCGCCGGAAGGCCTTCTTGCTCGGCCGTTGTTTCCTCCGAATAAGCGGGATCCGCCATATAGTGCCCGCGATCTCGATCTCGGCCACGGCTGCGGTAGCCCCCACCGCGATCGTCGCGACGTTTTCTTGGATTGTTGTTTTTACGTTTTTTATCGTTATTGTGGATATGCACTTCTACCACCTGACTTGTGCTTTCCGCACCGGTTGAAGGATCGGAATTTGATTTCATTGTGTGTGAATTCTTTCTTATTGGAACCTACATTTATGAGCCCTAATCGTCTAAATCCCATTTATCATTGATTTCGTGATGTGGCCTTCATTCATTTATTGGGCCATTTCCTGGATCAACCTTGTTTTGGGATGATTGTGACCCGGACTCTCAGGTCACTTATTATTCTACTCTCAAATAGGTTCAGCTTGAAAGACTGTCAAGTATTTATCATTCTGAGATCGATTCTCGGCATTCTAAAGAATAGTTAAATTAAGAGGTTATGAACCTGAGTTCTAAAGG
>CAZSZT010000124.1:0-5741 GCA_964611175.1 uncultured Bacteriovoracaceae bacterium | reverse complement strand
GCCGTTGAAAATTGCGAGGAAAAGAGTATACGCCTTGAGATCACAATCCTTGGCGACACGGCAGAATTGGTCGTTTCGAATAATGGGCCGGATATCCCAAAAGATATTCAAGAAAAAATGTTCTATGCATTCTTTACAACAAAACCCGCAGGAAAGGGAACCGGCCTCGGCTTAAGCATCTCGAAACGAATCGCCGAGCAACATGGCGGCCATCTCCGATACGAATATCGAAACGAACGACCTTCATTCATCGTTCATCTTCCTTTAGGGACGAAATAAGGAATATTCAAAAATAACCATTTGCGACACCGCCGACATCTCGATTATGAGAAATTGCGGTTCGATCCAACTCGGATTATCCAAATGGCCAGGTGCGATTACGATTCTCAAAAAAAGGGGTTTACTCTGTCTTAGCTAATGTGACAAATACCACGAGTTGTGCGCCCTTGTTGTAAAAAACACGTCGCAACTCATTTTTTGTTGCCCCAGAAACTTCGAGATCATCAACGAGAACCACAACTTTACCTCTAATGTTATCCGCCCGAACAGAAAAGGAGTCCGCTGCGTTCCTAACTCGATCATACCTAAAGGGCATCGACTTCTGCGAAGGATTCCCCACTTTTCTAGATAAAATGCCATTTAATACTGGTATCCGAAGTTCACTTGAAAGATGATCGATAAAAAATTGTACCAACACATTCGGCGTTTTTCTTTGAGAAGAAAGTCGACGACTTCCTGAATAGTCTGTCTAGGGAATTCATAATTGAGGCTTTGATCCATTGCCGTATCCATCCAGCGCGAAAAGACGAATGTACTTAATCGATGGCTTGAGTGCAAATCAAATTGCACAAGCCCTCGGGGTTTCACGCACTGCGGTCGTCGAGCATCTTCATTCTCAAAACATTCGAATACGGTCCGGTCGAATGACAAATCCAAATAACTACCGACATCATACACCTCCGTATGGATGGAAAGTGAAAGATGGAAAACTTATTCCCCACAAATCTAAGCTGACTCTTTGCAGGCGCGTAGTCACCCTTGTTCGCCAAGGGTGCTCCTATAATTCCGTTGCCAAAGAGCTTGAAAAGCTTGGGTTCAAAAGTCGTAAAAATAAAGTTCGCTGGGATCACTCGATGGTCATTAGCATTTTTAATCGTTGGAAAGAAAAACTCTAAATGGAAGGAGCTGGAAATGAACTTCAATACCATAATCAATGTATTTTGCACTTTGGCTTTTGCGATGGGTGTCCCTACGGCTATCGGATTATCTGCACTCAGCCATCTCAATGTCGTGTTGAGGGGGATTCGAGAGATTAGCTTCGAAATCATTAAGTAGCACAAGCACTTCGGCTTCGGAAATTTCAGAAGATGACGCCGATATTCCTTCCAGTTGTTCGAACAAGTTTTCAAACCCCTCAAATGGGTTGCTTTCAAAGGATGTCAGAAACTCAGCGGGATTGCTAATGGTCTCAAGTGACTCCCTGAACCAAAGTAAGTTCGACTGTGCATAAACGGTTGACATCGAAACGAATGCGGGAGTGAAACTTAAAAAGATTTGTAATATGTATTTCATAGCGTTGTCTCCTGTGAGGATCAAACAACTATCTCCGCTCGCAGCTTAGTTTGATCTTTACCGGTTGATCGCGGTGGGCTTGATTCGATACCAATATCGTGAAGGATGGCCGTCGTTCATTGTTCAAATCCCCACTCATTGACAGATCAGACAAATTTTGATTAATGCCATAGCTGGATGAAGGGTTTAATTTGGGTTGTTCCATTATGGGTGTGGGCGAATGTTTATGATTCAGTGGAAGCTTGTCCTTCGGAAGATCATTTCGTCGCGAATCGCACTTGGCGAATGATGGGTATCGTCCGTCAGGATTGGCAAGGTTATTATTTCGTTGGAGATAAAATCGTTAGAGACCGAGGCGTCATCTTTGATCCTCTAGACCCAAGGCTCCGGACGGATCCTCCTGTTTGGCCGCAGAATGATATGACAGAAGAAGATTTTAATCGAATTATCGATGAAATTGCATTCCCGTATTATGAGTTCGCCAAGCGAAACGGCGGAAATCTTGTAATTCAACGAAATTGGCTTTCTGATGTGGTGAACGCCGATGTCGATCGAGCTGGAAATGATTGGTTGGTTCGGCTGCATGGCGGACTTGCCCGAAGACCCGAAATTACCATGGATGGATTTTCGTTCTTGGTCTGCCATGAGTTGGGGCACCATTTTGCAGGATTTCCCTTCTACCCCATTGAGGAGGGGGCGTATTGGGCTGCTGCGGAAGGTCAGGCCGATTATTTTTCGAATAACATCTGTCTGAAAAATTATTTCCAGAGCAGCGACCGCCAAAAACACCTTACCTTAAAGGCGATCCACGGAGTTGAACGGCTATCCAATCGTCGATCAAAAGAGACTTTAAAGGAAAAATGCAGGGCGATTGCTTTAAATAATGATATAAACGAACAAAAGACCGAGTACGGTTTATGCCTCCGCTCCGCACTGGCCGCAAAATCATTTGCGGATCTCATGGCAAATCTTGTGGAAGACCCCTTCCCCGAATTTCATACGACTGATTTCACCGAGGTTCATGAGACGATCTCTCATCATCCCAATCCACAGTGCCGGTTGGACACAGGATTTTCGGGGAGTTTGTGTACCATCGACAGTTTAAAACAACTTCAATACTTTGCGATACCCGGTTTCGACATCCAACAATCGGCTTATGAAGGAACCCAACGACTTCTCCTGTCGGAGCTTTTTCGACAAGAACGTGAATCCTTATTTTTTTCCTGCCACCAAGCTCTTCGTGATGCGGAGTCGTCATTTGTTTTTGAACTTCTGGGAATTGACACCATCACGACCGGCCCCTGGGGATATCGACCAGCCTGTTGGTTTCGGGCGGAGACGATCTTCGGACCCTATCGCGGTTTCTAGATTGATTCTAAATTTTCGGGGTGAGAGGATTTGAACCTCCAACCCCTAGCTCCCGAAGCTAGTGCTCTACCAGGTTGAGCTACACCCCGATTTGGAAAATCTTGCGCCTTCAATGAACCATACCGCAAAACCGATTTACTCCAAAGCTCCGATCAGTGCGAGGTTGGGCAGGGCCGAAACTCACAATTCTTGGTGGGGTCTCGAGCAACAAAGTTACCGTCAGGGCAGCGCTTTACATCCTGTGTGCAAACGACAAAATCATCACTGAATTCACCTTGTAAAGGGTCGTTAGTGGTCTTATCATTCCCCTCTTGGCACCCAACAAGACTCAAAAATACACCGACGATAAAGACGATTTTGTTCATCATTATCAAATGTTAGGATTTTAAATCGAAAGGGCCAAGCTCAACGGCGGAAAAAATTAACATTTCACCCTAGCGTGTAATAAAATTGCCCCGAATTCGTTGGGTGAACTCGATATTTGGGAAATATTTGGATTCAAGTCAGCCCGCTATAGAAAGAATGGCGGGAGCCCCTTCGCTCCCGCCAATGTATCATTTGAAGGACGAAATTCCGTCCCTCGATCTGAAGCACGATCCTTCAGATATTTTTAATATAAGGAGGCTGATAGCATTTTTTATTTTTCAATAAGTTCGTTTACCTCCTTAAAATTATCTATAAGCTCGCTTTTTCATTCGTCAAGACAGTGAAAATTTTTTACGATCTCCATTGTTCTCTCTCGCAAGCCTTTTCGAGCTCTAAAAGAAGATTTTCACTTTGTCGCTCAACACCATGAAGACGAAACTCAATATCAGTGGCTTTTGCTCGGACTGATCGAATAGCGTGCCGTACAGCAATCCAATAATGACTAACCTCACTCATGAGCAAAGGAGAGGTGGAAGTCCTTTACGGACCCCACCTCTATGCCTCCAAATAATCTCCCCTTGGGGAGAATGCTTGCGGTAGATTCACCACAAGTTTTCAGCGGAGGATTCAGTCAGTTATTTTTTAGAAGCCTCGCTAAAAGATTTCAATTCTGGCTTCTTTCCAAAGACGCGATCGAGAATATTACCACGGCCTTCATTGATTTTAATTTCTCGAGGTCTCGCTGCTTCCACTTTGGGGAGAACCAGGGTGAGAACCCCGTTTTCGTAGTTGGCCTCGATCTTGTCTGTCTCTACGCTAAACGGAAGCGTAAAGCTCCGTTTGAAAGCTCCAAAGGCTCTTTCAATCCTTTGGGTTTCGGCATCTTCGTGGCGTTCTTCCGTTTTTCGCTCACCTGATATCGTGAGCTGATTATCTTCCATTTCGATATGAATGTTTTCTTTAGTCATTCCTGGAAGATCAAAATTCATGACATAATGACCAGCAGTTTCTTGAATATCACAAGGGGGGGTAAACGCGCTTGTTGATAATTCAGAAGTAGCAGGTCGGTACGATCTTCCGAAATCGCTAAAGAGTCGATTCACAGTACCTTGGAGCCGATCGAAGTCTCGAAGCATGCTCCAATCATCGTTCCATAAATTTAAGCTTCTCATATCAATCACTCCTTTCTGCTAAATTTTCTAACTTGCTTTTACAGATAAGGTCCATTTTGCCTGTGTCAATAATAGACAACATAATTTTCTGCCGCTTAGGCCGCATTCGAAAACAAATGTCTCGTCAGTCGTTTATGCTTCGGCCAAAAATCGCCAAGCTTTGCAAACGAGTTGTCTTCATCGTAAGCAGGCATCGAATAAAAATCGATAAACTGCTTGTCGAGTTTATAATCGTTTTCGTGCTCATTGCTGGCTTTAAAGATATCCCAATCGTCGTTCAAGAATTGTTTCATCCATTTTCGTTTCATTTCATAATCCTCCTTCTTAACTTGCTATAATTTTTTTGCCCTCATCAGCTCCGCTGCAGAAAGGCCCATTTTCCAAAAATAAGTCTTCCAACCAGGAGTAGAATTCCCTGTTGGAAGAAGGAAAAGGGCCTTGACAGCTAAGTTCTGACGAGGAGAAATCTGGTTTTAAAGAATCTTTCAATCGACAAGGAAATAAATCGTCGAAGTAACATTCTTCTTTTCGAATACCAAGTTCCCGGCAGGGATCATTTCCTAAAAGACAAACATCCTTGTAGTAATTTGTGGAATAATCGATAAATGGATGGATCTCTTCCTTCTCGGGACGCACAGGAATTCCATCGGCGGATTGAAATTGAAGAGGCAAGCCGAAAAAGAAGATGACCAGAAATATTAGACTTCGTCTAAATGGGTTCATTTCAACCACCTCCTTTTTAATTCGCTACAAATCGTTCAATTCATACGTTCACATTTAAAAAATAATCCCGTTCGATTTTCTGTCAACCCCTCGAAAAATTAAGTTTTTTTGAGGCGTTGCGTCGATTGTTCCAATGGACTTGACGTAGGTAGGATGAAAACTAAATTTTTAATATTAATATTATTTCGTAAGGAAGTATTTGAAGTGGAGGAAGTCTTTTATGAAAACCGATGCTGTAAACTCTACTAGGAAGACCGTTCTCGATCCTATCGATTTCAACCGTATGACGTATCCTCAAGCTTATTTAGACGAGGAGACCCAAGAGTTCGATCCCTTGTGGTTTCTTCGAGGGTCAGGACCACAAAGAAAAGAGCACGCAAGATGGCACTGGAATTATCGCGAAGGCATCTCTTGTGAAAAAGAAATAATGTAATCTATCTCAGATGAATTTGATCGCGGCGAGCATCCGAACTATGAACTGGATATGGCTGCATAGAGGAAATCAAGTGGCTCCCTATGGAAGGAAAACTTTTCATTTGC